>NZ_JBFTZW010000118.1:0-7419 GCF_056406555.1 Arthrobacter sp. P1_B4 | reverse complement strand
ATCGCGCAACCCTTGACACTGCGCGCATGGACATCCAAACCGACGTAGGTACGCTTGTTCATGGCTGGAACCTCCAGACGTTCAAATGTGGCTCTACCAGTCCACACCCGCACCAGAATGCGGAACAGACCGTGGGCCGGCAACCCACGAATCTCTTTGAACCCGGGGKTCCAGTCCTACTTCAGGCAACCACCACACTTCATATTGTCTAGGGGGCGGTATCGGCGAGAAGATCAGCGATGAACTCGGCATATCTCAGCTCACCCTCGGCGTCCTCCACGGTGAGAACCGGGCGGCGACGACCATTATCGCCACGTGGATCCGCGACCAGGAGCTGGACGACGGGAGCTTGCCTCTGGGCATTCGTTTCAAGAGCAAGCATGGCGGGGGAGATTGTTGGGCGTACTGGCTGCGCCGCAGGGATGACGGACTGGACGGCGACGATATGTCCTCCGATTCGGGCGCTGCGATCCATGCCCACAATCCGGCGCTGCTGACCGTGGCGGAACGCTTGGCATCAGGATCTGGTGAGCGGGAAAATCGCCCACTCAGCCGCCGTGGCCGCCGTCAAACGTCTCTGCACCAAACGGCAACCACTGCAGCGTCGAAGCCCAATCGGTTTCGGTCGTCTCCCTGGCATCTCAAATACGATCGTATTTGAGATGCTGGAGATAGCGCCGAAATCGACTTCAGTGGGCCTCAGCGCTGTAGTAGCTGCCGTTTGATGCAGACGGCCGTTGACAAAATGCAGGACGGTGCACGATTTGCTGACCGCACTCCCGGCTCGAAGCGGTTTAGTCGTGAAGGGCGCCAGTGGTCATGCGGTAGGAGGAGATTCCTTCGAGTTGTCTGGGTTCAACCCAGACCTGGAAGCCTTGAGCGGCTTCGAAGAGTGTCCTGGTGGACTTTTCGTCGGATGCTATCCAGATCATGGAGGAGTCGGGCATCGCGTCGTCGACGATCCCTGTGCGGATGACTTCCCCATGTTTCTGGATTTCGACCGGGGCGCCGATGAGGCGTGCCCATTCGTGATGGCGGTATCTGGTCATCTCTCGTTTTCCTCGGTCTTGGTGGGCGATGCGGAAGTGGACCTGATGCGGCGTGGCCGGGGGTGGCCTCTGGGCTTATGCCACAGAGGCCACCGGTGTTTCTGTCGATGACATCCCGGCCGGGAGTCGGGGAGGTGGTGATGGCGGCGGGTTAGACGATGAGCGCCGCTGGGGTTCTTAGTTGGTGCTTGCCATGGCCGGCGCTGCTGCACGTACGGCGGAGTTCCGTATTCTCACCCGGAGATCTTCCTCGAATTTGTCGATGTCCGCGAGCCTGGTGAGGATGCCCTGGGCGCGTTCGACGGGTATGACGGCGACCCCGTCATCGTCGGCTGTGATGAGGTCGCCGGGGTTGACGACGGTGCCGCCGCAGGCCACCGGCACGGAGACGGCGCCGGGCCCGTATTTGGCGGGTCCTGCCGGTGAGGCCCCGCGGGCCCAGACGGGCAGGCCAAGTTCCCTTATTGCCGCGCGGTCGCGGGTCAGTCCGTCGATGATGACACCGGCGATGCCTTTGGCGAGGCAGATTTCGGCCAGGAGATCGCCGAATACGGCCCGTGTTGTTCCTCCGAGGGCGTTGATGACCAGCACGTCACCGGGTTCGGCGTCGTCGAGGGCGCGGTGAATGGCCAGGTTGTCGCCCTCCCGGGTCAGCACGGTCAGTGCCGGACCCACACACCGGGCGTTGGCCCATTGTGATGCGATGCCGGTGTCCATGAGGTTGAGCCGGTCCATGGCGTCACCGACATTGGCTGTGGGGTACCTCTTCAGGCTTTTGATGAGCCCTGAGGGAGCGTTGGTTGGACGGGGGCTGACGGTGAGTGATTTGGTTGATGCGTCGATAAACATGGTGTCTCTCGCTAGCTCGATCGGTGCGAATTTGGGCCGCTGCGTCACGCAATGAAGCGGTTCTAGGGATTGGTTCGGGCCGGGCATGCGCGCCGGCTGGTGGGACGGCACGACGTTCTTCCCTCTGTTAGGCGTGGGCGGGGGCAGCGATGGTGTTCACTGCGTGTGCTGGCCGCTGGCCGGCGAGGGCCTGCCGGATGGCCTGCAGCGCGCCGCTTCCGGCGGCAAGAAAGGCCTCTTCGCTTTGGCCGGCGACATGCGGGGTCACGATCAGGTTCGGCACCCCTGCGATCTGGATCTTGGAGTGTGCGATGGGGTCCTTCATGTCCACGGACTCCCCTTCAAGGACATCGAGCCCGGCCCCGCCCAGATGGCCGTCCTGCAACGCCCGGGCCAGGGCTTGTTCATCAATGAGGCCGCCGCGGGAGGTGTTGATCAACACCGATCCTGGCTTCATTCGTGCCAGGGCCTCGGCATCAATGATTTGGGCGGTCTGTTCGGTCAGCGGCATGTGCAGGCTGAGAACGTCAGAGCCGGCGAGAACCTCATCGATAGTCGCCGGAGAGGCACC
This sequence comes from Arthrobacter sp. P1_B4, assembly GCF_056406555.1. Taxonomy (NCBI): domain Bacteria; kingdom Bacillati; phylum Actinomycetota; class Actinomycetes; order Micrococcales; family Micrococcaceae; genus Arthrobacter; species Arthrobacter sp. P1_B4. The sequence continues at coordinate 4,950 of NZ_JBFTZW010000118.1, read as the reverse complement.
TGCGGCCTGGATGGCGGATTCTTCTACGAAGGGATCGTGGACCAGGACATGCATGCCGAATCCCTGCCCAATTCCGGCGACCATGCGGGCGATGTTGCCGAATCCGAGCAGTCCGAGGGTGCGGCCGTGCAGTTCGAAGCCGTTCATCTGGGGTTTGGCGGACGCCCATTGCCCGGAAGTGGTTTGGGCGGCCCCGTAGGGGACCTTCCTTGCCAGGGAGAGCAGGAGGGCGAAGACGTGCTCGGCGACGGCGCGGCTGTTGCTGCCCGGAGTGGTGGTCACCCAGATGCCTGCGTCGGTGGCCGCCTCGATATCGACGTTGTCCGTTCCTACTCCGTGGCGGGCGATGATGCGCAGCCGGGGGGAACTGTCGATCTTTTCCCGGTCGAAGAGTTCGGCGCGCAGCAGGACGGCGTCAATACCGTCGCGGACGTCTTGGTAGCGGACGGCGTCCGGGCCGTAGCCCAGATGGACCTGGCCCAGCGCGCTGAGTTCTGCCAGCACATCGGTGTGGATCTCGTCAGAGACGTAAAAGGTCGGCACGGTGTTCCTAGCGGTAGAGATGGGAGGCAGGGGTCAGGGTGTTCTTGCGTACCGTGCCGAGCAGCACGGCCAGGCCCAGGGCGCCGAAGGCGATGAGCATGTAGGCCGGGATCATGCTGTTGCCCGTGCTGTCGATCAGCCAGGTAGCCACGTACGGGGCGCCGGCACCGCCGAGCACGGCCCCGACACTGTGGCCAAAGGCGACGCCGGTGTGGCGGACCTCGACGGGGAAGAACTCCGGCATGGCCGCGTAGGTGCCGGCCTGGCAGAGGGCGTAGGGCACCATGCCGAGGAGCAGTCCGAAGATCGCCAGCGACACCGAGCCGGCATTCATGAGCATGAAGGAGGGGAACGTGAGCGCGATGTAGGCGATGTAGGAGGCCGTCAGCAGGCGTTTGCTGCCGATGCGGCTGCCGAGTTGGCCGGCGAGGGGGATAAGAAGCGCCGCGGCGGTGACGGCGATCAGGACTATGGTCGCTGCCTCGGCTTTGGAGAAGTGCAGTACGGTGCTGAAGTAGACGGCCACGTAGACGGTGCCGAGGTAGGTGCCGATGTTCTGCACAAGGGAGATGAAGAAGACCTTCGYCAGGCGCGAGCGGTGGTTCCGGAACAATTCAGCGACGGGGGTCCGGGTCGTCTGGCCCTTGCCCGCGCTCTGGGTAAATTCAGGACTGTCCTCGATCTTGAGCCGCATGATCAGGCAGAGGATGCCCAGCGGGATCGCGAGCAGGAACGGGATCCGCCATCCCCACGACTCCATCTCCGCCGCGGGCACGAACGTGGCCGCCAGGGCGGCCAGTCCCGCAGCGCCGGCCTTGCCGAGGACACCAACACTGGGAATGAAGGAGATATAGAGGTTGCGGCGCTCGACCGGGGCCCACTCGCGGATATAGGTGGCCGCGCCGCCGATCTCACCGCCTGCGGACATACCCTGCAGCATCCGCAGCAGGCCCAGCAGGATCGGTGCCCAGATACCGATCTGCGCGTACGTCGGCAGCAGCGCAGTGAACCCGGCAGCTGCGCTCATCAGGATGACCGAGCCGATGAGGCTGGCACGCCGGCCGTAGCGGTCCCCGATGCGTCCGAAGAAGATCGCGCCCAGCGGCCGGACCAGAAAGGCCGTGCCAAAGACCAGGAAGGTATTGAGCAGGCCCGCCACCGGATCGCCGCTGGGGAAGAACACCACGGCGAGCGTCGCGGCGACATAGCCGAAGACACTGAAGTCGTAGTACTCGATGAAGGTGCCGAACGCCGCGACAGCGGTGGCCTTCTTCGCTTTTTTCAGATGAACGGCGTCCGCTACCGGGGGAACGGACTGACTAACCTGGGGCATCTTTGCTCCTATAAAAAATGGGACAGTGTCCTAATATGTATTTCAAGTGTGATGTGCGCCATGGTGTGCTGTCAAGCGCCCATGGCGGGGACGAATGCGTCTGTCCCTCCACCGCTGCCGCCTTCGCTGACGGTAGCGTGGTGAAAGCAGATCCGGCCCCGAGGGGGACCCGGAGTATCAAGAGAGTGGTGGAACCGTGGTCAGCGAGAGTGGCGTAGCAGGGAACGAGCGCATTGTTGAGGTCCTGCACGCCTTGGTGACCCGCCCAGATGCGACCGGCGTACGTGAACTCGCACTGGCCTTGGGCGCGAGCCGCAGCACCGTTAACCGTGTCCTGCTCGGCCTGGAAGAACACGGGCTGGCGGCCGTCAGCGGCAACGGAAACTATCAGGTCGGACCGCGGCTGCGTGTCCTAGGTGCCGCACTGCACGCACGCCACCCGCTGCTGCGCAGCGCTGAAGCGATCATTGAACGCCTGGGCGAACAATCCGATGCGACTGTCCTTATCGCTGTTCACGACGCACCACGACCCAGCGCCGTTGTTGTCGCTTGCCGGCGGCGGCCCGGACCCATCAAGTATCTGCTCGAGCCCGGGACGGTCTTGCCCCTCCACGCCGGCGCAACCGGCCGCTCGATCCTGGGCCGACTGGGAATCGGCGCCCTGGGTGAACGGCAGCTGGAGGCGCACACTCCCGATACCGTCACCGAGCGCGCCGAACTGGAACGACTCCTCACCGAGGACCGCCGCGCCGGATACACGATCAGCGTCGGGCAGCAATTTCCCCTGGCCGCGGGTGCTGCAGCGTCATTTCAATGTCACGGACTGACCGGATCCGTCTCGATCACCCGTCCACGCTTTCTCACCGGCGACGAGGACCTTGCCCGATTCGGCCCGATGGCGCGGCAAGCGGCCCGCGACATCGAAGCCGCATGTGCCGGAAATCAAGCATCGGGGAATCTGACACCCATCACGTACCCTCCCGGTTCCACTGCCGTGGAACGCCTTGCCCGTCTGGTCACCGCGCTGGTTGCCGAACCCGACGGGCTGCCCACCGGCTACGAGCTCGCGCGCGGAATTGGAGCCAACATAGCCACCACCAACCGCCTGGTCTCCACCGCCCTGACCACAGGACTGGCTCTGCAGCACCACGACACACTGCACCCCGGCCCCCGCCTGTTTCACTGGGCAGCCCATCTGGGTCCTTCGGTGGACACAGCTGTTGTCGCACATCCCATTCTCCGCGGACTTGCCAAGGAATCCGGTGAAACCATCGGACTCATCCAATTCCATGCCGACACCAGACAGGCCGTGATGACGACAGTGGTGGACGGCGTCCGGCCTCTGCACTACGGTCTTGCTTCAGGTGTGGCTATTCCCCTCTACGCCGGCGCAGGCGGGAAAGCCATTCTCGCCCACTGTCCCCCCGGTGATCTTGACGCGCTCACGCTCGAACCCCTCACCGAACGCACCCAAACAGACCGGCGAGCCCTCGAAAACGATCTCCAAACCATACGGGAGCGCGGATGGGCGACCGGCGAGGGTGAGCGCATTCCCGACGCCTTCGGCGTCAGTGCCCCCTACTTCGTCGACGGCACCATCGCTGGATCCATCACCGCCACCGTCACCAGACTCCGCCTGCCCGAACTCGACGTAGAGGCCCTCGCTCACATGGTCCAGCGTTCAGCCCAGCAGCTCACACGCACCCTTTCAGTCCCCTAAAACAGCGCCGGTCAGACGTCACGCCGGACTCCTCTGCTCGATGGCCGGCAGCCGACGCAGAACATCCTCGCCAGATGTTCGAGGTGTGCCGGGACCACGAAGTCCGGGTGACGCCACAGGAGCTCTCAGGCGACTTGCACTTCCGCACGGCGACACAACAAATCTTCGGGAACCTCGTCAGGAGTGAAGCTCTGAAATGGCACTCGAAGTCCTCAGTCATGCATGCCACCGCCGGGCTGGCCGTACCGTCTTGAAAAGGATCCAATACTGAGACGCTCGGATTGCTTTTGAGGTGGCGTGAGGAATGGCGAGGAATTGGCGGTTCGACACGCCCTTCCACAGTCTCAGAATGCCGTCCAACAACAGATTGCCTCATAAAGGCAATTTGATCGGGATTAAGAGAATGGTGGGTCGGCCGTGGCCGTTATCGGGTACGCGACGGTTTCCACCGCGGAACAGAACCTCGATCTGCAGCTCACTGCACTCCAGGCCGCCGGCGCAGCCCGGACCTTCGCCGATAGCGGCGTCAGCGGTTCCACGGTGGAACGCCCTCAGCTGTCCAGAGCTCTGGACCGGCTGGAGGCCGGCGACGTACTCACCGTGTGGAAACTGGACCGCCTGGGCCGCAACACTAGGCACGTCCTGGACATCATCGAGAACATCCGGGAGAGGGGAGCAGGCTTCCGGGCCCTGACCGAAGGACTCGACACTACCGGGCCCATGGGCACCGCAATGCTGACGATCATGGCCGCGTTCGCGCAACTGGAGCGTGACACGATGATCGAACGCACAAGAGCCGGCCTCGCAGCGGCCGCGGCCAACAGCCGCCACGGCGGAAGGCCCCGCAAAGTCGATGACGCGGCCGCTGCCCGGGTCAGACAACTCAAGGGCAAAGGGGTCAGTGCCTCCGACATCGGCAAGATGCTCGGAGTCTCCCGCGCCACGGTTTACCGGTACCTCCTCTAGGCCCAGCAGCTACAGCTTGAGGTCCAGTTGAATCTCGCGAAGAGTTTGCGGTTTCGGGCATCAGCCCTGGTTCTCAGGGGGTGATTTTCATATTTGGGTTTTGAGGGCTTCTTCGTAGAACGCAAGACGGGTGGCCGCGCGTGCCATGTCGTGCTGGTCCTGGACGAACGAGTAGGCGATCCAGCAGCCGGCGAGAAGGATTATCAGGGCTATGCACAGAGATGAGGCGAAAGGTCCTACCCATGATGCTGTTGCCGGGCCGAGCAATGGGAGGGCAACCAGGATGACGCCAACGTAAAGCGCGGTGTAGGCGCCCAGGCTGCCGCCGCTCAGGTGCGCTGCACGGGTGCGGTGAGTGCGCAAGTCTTCGAATTGTTTGTTCTCGTCC
>NZ_JBFTZW010000117.1:0-7455 GCF_056406555.1 Arthrobacter sp. P1_B4 | reverse complement strand
CTTCTGGGTCGGGGTTCCTGGCCCGATGCGGCCCCGTCCGGACCCGTCCCGCCGCAACCAATAAAAAACCCCGTATCCCCGTTGAGTCAACGGTGATACGGGGTTCTTCCCGAGCTTCCTGCCAGAATCGAACTGGCGACCTTCTCATTACGAGTGAGACGCTCTACCAACTGAGCTAAGGAAGCAACCACATGAATGCCCTGCGAACCGGGCGGATCATGCAAGAGACAACTGTAATAGAGTCCCGGCGTCCGGGTCAAAATGAGCGACCGAAGCCGCCATGCGGCCCCGTCGCGGACCTAGCAGACGGTGTTGTCCGCCGGGGCCTTTCCGTCCACCAGGTAGTCATCGACCGCGTTGCCGATGCAGCTGTTGGAACGGCCGTACGCCGTGTGGCCCTCACCCTTCCAGGTCAGCAGCGAGGCGTTCCCAAGCTGCTTGCGCAGGGAACTGGCCCATTGCACGGGCGTAGCCGGGTCGCCGGTGGTTCCAACTACGACAATCGGGGCCGAGCCCTTGTAATCGACCGGGGCAGGGGCCCGGACGTTCTTGTACGGCCAGTCCTTGCAGTTGCTGCCGCCATAGGCGAAGTAGTAGCCAAACGTGGGCGACAGCTGGCGCAGCTTCTGGTCCTCGGCCCGCATGGACGCGGTGTCGGACACCATCGGGTAGTCCAGGCAGTTGATGGCGTTGAAGGCGAAGGTGCTGTTTGACGTGTAGGTGCCGCTGGGATCGCGGTCGGCGCCGAAGTCGGCCAGCTGCAACATGCCCGTGCCGTCGCCGGCCAGGGCGGTGGCGAGCGCCCGGGTGAGGATCGGCCAGTTGTCATTGTTGTAGAGCGGGATGATGAGGCCGCTGACAAACGTGGAGCCCGAGACCTTCCGGCCGTCCTTCGCCGGCAGCGGGTTCGCCTCGGCCGCGCTGATGGCGTTGCGGATCTGCTGGACACCTTCCTCGGTGCTTCCCGCGAGGGGGCATCCGGACGTCTGCTGGCACTTGGCGACATAGGCGTGGAGGGCCTTTTCGAAGGCCACGGCCTGGTCGCGGGTCAGTTCCTCGTTGCTCAGCGATGGGTCAAGGGCGCCGTCGAGGACCAACCGGCCCACGTTGTCCGGAAACAGCGATGCGTAGGTGGCGCCGAGGAGCGTCCCGTAGGAGTAACCGAGGTAGTTCAGCTTGGAGTCGTTGGCCACCCCGCGCAGGATGTCGAGGTCCTTCGCGGCGCTGACGGTGTCGATATGGGCCAGCACCGGCCCGGTTTTCTCCACGCACTTGGCAGCGATGGCCTTGTTGTCGGCCAGGGCCTCGTCTAGTCCGGCGTCGGTGTCCAGGGCGTAGGTCTTGGCGCGGGACGCGTCGCGTTCCTTGTCCGTGAGGCACGTGACCGGGGCGGAGCGCTTCACGCCGCGGGGGTCGAAGCCCACGATGTCGTAGGCGGACCGGACTTTGTCCGAAATATTGGTGTTGGCCGCATCCCTGACGAAGTCGTACCCCGAGCCGCCCGGGCCGCCCGGATTGACCATCAGGGTGCCCTTCTTGTCGCCTGTCGTGGCGAGCTTGATGGCGGCAAGCTCGATGCGTTCGCCGTCGGGCTTGCTGTAGTCCAGCGGAACCTTGATTTTGGCGCACTGGAAGTTGCCTTCACACGGTTTCCAGTCGACCTGCTGGGAGTAGTAGCTGCGCAGCTCGGCCGGCGCGGCCGCCACGATTGACGGGTCCGCCTGCCCCGCCGCCCCCGATGCCGGCGCACTGGACCCGTTGCCGCCCCCGCCGCCGAAGAGGGTGCACGAGGCCAGCGTGAGGGCCAGGGCCACGGCGCCGACGGCCCGCATGCCGATCGCCAGGGATCTGGATCTTGCGGACTGGGGTCGAGCAGGCTTCATGCGGTTCTCCTTGGAGGCTAGGAACGAAAGCGAAGATGATCGTTGGAGCGGCCGGAACCGTCAAATAAGGCTGGAAGCCATGGACTCGATCGTCAGCAGCGGGGCCACGTTGGTTGTGGTGATCCGCGTGCGGGCCTTGTTGATGGCGTCCATTCGGGCAAGGGTCACTTCGGCGGTGGAACGGGAGGCGAAGTCTTCGAGTTCGCTTCTGAGTTCAACGTTGACGAGTTCCACTGCGTTCCCCATCTGGATGATCAGGACATCCCGGTAAAAGGACAACAGGTCCGTCAGGGTGCGGTCAAGGGAGTCGGTGACGGAACGCTTGGCGCGGCGCTTCTGGTCGTCCTCGAGCTGCTTGACCTGGCTCCGCATGGCTGGCGGCAGCGTGCCGCTTTCGGGTGCCCCGAGAGTGGCCAGAAGCGCCGTCTTCTCGGCGGCGTCGCGCTCGTCGTTGGAGCTGTTGGCTTCCTCGGTGGCGATCTTGACCAGTTTCTCGGCCATCATGACCGCCGCCGTGACGCCGCGAAGGGACAGCGGAAACCGCACCGTCTCGAGCCGGCGCTCCCGGGCCTCCGGGTCCCGGGCCAGGCGGCGGGCGATCCCGACGTGGCTCTGCGCCGCGCGGGCGGCGCGCTCGGCGACCGCCGGGTCCACGCCGTCGCGCTTCACCAGCAGTGCAGCGACGGCGGCAGCCGGCGGAAGCCGCAGCGCCACCGGCCGGCAGCGGGAGCGGATGGTCACCAGGACATCGGCGGGGGAGGGGGCGCAGAGCATCCAGACGGTGCGGGGCGTGGGTTCCTCGATGGCCTTGAGCAGCACGTTGGTGGTCCGCTCGGCCATCCGGTCCGCGTCCTCCACCACGATGATCCGCCACCGGCCCGACGAGGGCCGGTTCCCGGCGGTGGACACGAGCTCACGCGCCTCGTCGATGGTGATGGTGACCTTCTCCGTGCGCACGAACGAGACGTCGGAATGGGTTTCGCCGAGGATGGTCAGGCACGCCGGGCATTCGCCGCAGCCGCGCAGGCTGACGTCCTCCTGGTCGCAGTTCAGGGCCGCGGCGAACGCCTTCGCGGCGTTGGAACGGCCGGAGCCGGGCGGTCCGGTGAAAAGCCACGCGTGCGTGAGCCCTTCGTTCTGGGCCGCCTGGCGCAACTGGGCCACGACGGCGTCCTGGCCCTGGAGGTCGTCCCAGACCGTCATGCTGTGCTGCTTTGGGTGACGGCCAGCAGGGATTCGACGCGCTCGAGGATCCGGGCAGCGAGTTCGGCGACCGGCAGCCGGGCGGGCAACACCAGATACGCCTCGGGCCGGGCCGAGGCGAGGTCCAGGAAGGCCGCCCGGATCTTGGCATGGAATTCGTCGGCCTCGGACTCGAGGCGGTCTTCGGCGGCCTCGCCGGCGGTGCGCCGCTGCCGGCCAACGGCGGGCTCGACGTCGAGGAGTACCGTCAGGTCCGGCTGCAGGTCCGATGTGGCCCAGGCATTGATGTCCCGGACCGCCTGCGTTCCGAGGCCTCGGCCGGCGCCCTGGTACGCGACCGAGGAATCGATGTACCGGTCGGTAAGGACGATTTCGCCGCGTTCCAGGGCGGGGCGGATGACCTGGCTCGCGTGCGCCGCCCGGGATGCCGCGAAAATCAGGGCCTCGGTATGGGCATCGATGTGGCCGTGGCCGTGATCCAGCACGAGGGACCGCAGCTTCTCGCCGATCGCCGTGCCGCCCGGTTCCCGGGTCCGCAGCACGGTAAAACCATCCGATTCCAGGGCTTTGGCGAGTTCAGCCGCCTGCGTGGACTTGCCGGCGCCGTCTCCGCCCTCGAAGGCAATAAACAGTCCGGGCAACAGGCCGGTCAACTTTCGGCCGGACGCTCCGGGGCTCTGGGTAGTCACCGTTCAAGAGTACCGACAATCCCCGACACTCTAGTCTGCGGATAGTCTGCGGCGTAACGGCTTGGGTACCCTGCCGGGCGCCCACGTACCCTGTCCTCATGAGTCTTACTGAAGAACAGGCCGCCACGCTTTCGCCGGATTCCCTGGTCGTCGCGGCAGGGCGCCCGCCGCGCACCCGCGACGAACCGGTCAACCCGCCGCTGGTGCTGTCCTCGACCTACTTCGGCACGGGACCGCTGGGCGACGGCGACCGCGGCTACGGCCGGTATTCCAACCCCACGTGGGACCCCTTTGAAGAGGCGCTGGGCCAGTTGGAGGGCTCGGAACTGCCGGGCCTGCTCTACGCCTCGGGACTCGCCGCCGTGAGTTCGGCCCTGTCCCTGGTGCCCGCCCAGGGCGTGCTCGTCATGCCGTCGCACAGCTATGCGGGGTCGGTCACCATGGCCACCGAACTGGCGGCCAAAGGGTTCCTCGAGCTGCGGACGGTGGATATCGCGGACACCGACGCTGTACTTGCGGCGCTTGCCCCGGCCGGCGGGCGCGCCGCCAGCATGCTCTGGCTGGAGAGCCCCACGAACCCCATGCTCGGGGTCGCGGACATGCGGGCCCTGACCGCCGCCGCGCACGAGGCCGGCGCCATCGTCGTCACGGACAACACCTTTTCCACGCCCTTGGTGCAGCAGCCCCTGAGCCTGGGCTCCGACGTCGTGCTGCATTCGGTGACCAAGTACCTCTCCGGCCACTCCGACGTCGTACTCGGTGCCCTGGTGACGTCCGACGCCGGTCTCCGCGCCGCCCTGCTGCACCACCGCACCATCCACGGCGGAATCGCCGGACCATTCGAGGCATGGCTGGCGCTGCGCGGGCTCCGCACCCTGGCGCTGCGGATCGAGCGTTCGCAGGCGTCGGCCCAAATCCTGGCCGAGCGGCTCGACGGTCATCCGAAGGTGGCCGGCGTCCGCTTCCCCGGGCTGGCCTCGGACCCCGGCCACGCGCGGGCCAAGGAGCAGATGAAGGGTTTCGGTTCCGTCCTGTGCATCGAGGTGGCACCGGTGGGTGGGCAGGGCAGGGGCCTCAGCGGCGCGGACGCCGCGGACCGCATGATCCGCGCCCTGCAGCTTTGGCTCCCCGCGACCTCGCTGGGTGGGGTGGAATCCCTGATCGAACGCCGGCGCCGGCACGCCGCCGAGCCGGAGAGCGTGCCGGACAACCTGGTCCGGATGAGCGTGGGCATTGAGAACGTGGAAGACCTTTGGGCCGATTTGGAGCAGGCATTGGGCACTCTGGACGGCTAGGCTGGGGGAGTGGACGGACGCATACTCATTTACTTTGTCGAATCCGGGGTTTACCTGGTCCTGGCTGTCGTGGCCTTTGTCCTTGAGGCATGGGCGTTTTTCGATTGCCTCCGGCACAAGGCCAACGCGTTCGAGGCTGTATCGAAGCGGACCAAGACCTTCTGGCTGGCCCTGACCGGCGGCGCGTTCGCCGTGGGACTGTTTTCCCTGCTCTCGCAGCTGGGCAGCGGTGGCGGCGCCAGTTCGCTCGGGATTTTCGGCCTTGCAGCGGTGACGGCCGCGTCCGTGTACCTCGCCGACGTCCGCCCCGCCGTCAAGGACGCCGGCCGCGGCCGCGGCAGCAACATGGGCCCCTACGGCCCCTGGTGACCACCGGCGGCACCTAAGCTCCCGGGGCCACGGCTTCCCAGCCGACCGTCACTTCGCCCAGCCGCCAGCGGGACGGGCCGTCCTGGATCGGCCAGCCGGCGTCGAGCAGTGCGCGGCACATCGCCCCGAAGCGCTGCCGGTTTCCGAAGGCCGCCAGCGGCGCCGCTTCCAGCCAGGCCTGGTCCATCGCCTGCAGGTAGGCGTGGATCTTCTCGCCGGGCACGTTGCGGTGGATCAGGGCCTTCGGCAGCCTTTCGGCAACGTCGGAGGGCAGCACGAAGGCACCGAACCGCATGGACAGGCTCAGGCTCAGCGGCCGCTCGACGTCGAGCGCCACCCAGGCGGCGCGCCGCCCAATTTCATCGCACGTGCCGTCGATGAACAGCCCGCCCGGGGCCAGCCGGTCCTGCACCAGCCGCCAGATGCCCGCCACGTCGGCTTCCTCGTACTGCCGCAGCACGTTGAAKGCGCGGACCAGCACGGGCTTTCCGGTCATGGGCAGTTCGAAGCCGCCCAGCTGGAACCTTAGGCCGGGCCGTTCAAGGGCTTGGGCCTGCCGGACGCGCTCCGGTTCGATTTCGATCCCCACCATTTGTACGTCCCCGCGGACCGCGGCGAGGCGTTCGAAGAGTTCGACGGCGGTGGCCGGTGAGGCACCGTACCCGAGGTCGACGGCGAGAGGATGGGCCGCGGCCCGCAGCCGCCATGCCTGGGGCCCGGTCAGCCAGCGGTCCACGCGGCGCATCCGGTTGGGGTTCGTGGTTCCGCGGGTCACGTTACCCACGGGCCTGCCGCCGCGCGCGCTGCCCCTCGTTCCGCCCTTGTTCCGGGGGGCCAGCACCCGTTCAGCCTTCTGCACCACCGCCCAAGCCTATCCTCCAACGCGGGGTCACCTCATTTCCGTGGTGGCCGCTGGACGGGCCGGGAGCGACCCCGCGTTGCCCTGAAGCATGAGGTGAAGCAGGAGGTGAGGCACGCTCTGAAGCGCGCGCGGTGTAACGCTCGGCACCGCCGCCAACCGCTCGGCTAGGATGAAAACCATGACTTACAAGCTGATTCTGCTGCGCCACGGCCACAGCGACTGGAATGCCAAGAACCTGTTCACCGGCTGGGTGGACGTTGACCTCAATGACCAGGGCCGTGCCGAGGCGGTGCGCGGCGGCGAGCTGCTCGTGGAGAACAACATCCTCCCCGACATCCTCTACACCTCGCGGTTGAAGCGGGCCATCAACACGGCCAACATGGCCCTGGAAAAAGCCGACCGCGGCTGGATCGACGTCAAGCGCGACTGGCGGCTCAACGAGCGCCACTACGGCGCGCTGCAGGGCAAGGACAAGGCCCAGACCCTCGCCGAATTCGGCGAGGAGCAGTTCATGCTGTGGCGCCGGTCCTACGACACCCCGCCGCCGCCCCTGGCTGACGATTCCGAGTTCTCCCAGGTGGGGGACCCGCGCTACGCGGACCTCGGCGACGCCATCCCGCGCACCGAATGCCTCAAGGATGTCCTGATCCGGCTCATGCCGTACTGGGAATCAGACATCAAGGAAGACCTCAGGGCCGGTAAGACCGTCCTGGTCACCGCCCACGGAAACTCGCTCCGCGCCCTCGTCAAGCACCTTGACGGGATCAGCGACGAGGACATCGCCAGCCTGAACATCCCCACCGGCATCCCGCTGGTCTACGAACTGGATGAGGACTTCAAGCCGCTGAACCCGGGCGGCACCTACCTCGATCCCGAGGCCGCCGCCGAGGCCATCAAGGCCGTCGCCAACCAGGGCAAGAAGTAACCGGCCCCCGCCCGGCCAGGCACTAAGCAAGGCACAGAGCACAAACGACGGCGTCCGGCCACCCCCAAGGGCGGTTTCTAGGGGTCGTTGCAACACCTGCTGGTTAGGTGGTCAGTAGTAAATCACGTAGACGCTCGGCTGGAGTATTCCAGCCGAGCGTCTTGCGTGGGCGTCCGTTGAGTTCCTGCGCGACGTGCTCAAGGTCTTCGGGTCCGTAGACGGACAGATC
>NZ_JBFTZW010000116.1:0-7966 GCF_056406555.1 Arthrobacter sp. P1_B4 | reverse complement strand
GCTCATAGCAGTCAAGGAACCGACGCTGCCCGCGTAGAGGAGCCGGAATGGCGTTCCGGTCAGGTCGGACATGGTGGTTGCCAGGGTCCTTGCCGTGACCTGGTCTCCGGCGATCTGGAGGACGCGGGGAGTCCGCTGGTCGAGGGCGGCAGCGGCGGTGTAGGAGGCAGTGTCATCCTTCGTGGTGAAGTCGAGCACCTGGTCGGCGTCGGACCAGAAGAGCACACGACGCCGGGAAAAGAGGATCATGGGTGCCTGCCCGGAGAGCATGTCGGTGAAGGCGCCATTGAGGATGGAAGTGGCCCGGATTTCGGTGGCATCCAGCCGCTGTGCGAAGTCTCGGCGGAACTGCAAGTTCCGGTTGCTTCGGGGGCGGATTCCACGGTAATCGATGGAGTAATCGGAAGGGATGAAACGCGGTACGCCCACCGCGGCCGCCGCCTCCAGCAAGCGCGATTGGGCGTCGAAAATTGCGCTGTCCACGCCGTTGATCGCGGAGACTATGCAGTCAACATCCGCGCAGGCCCTTCGGAGGCCCGCGGGATCGTCGTAGCCCGCCTGGATCACTTCGACGCCTTGGGCGCGGAGCTGCGCAATGCGCTCCGTGCTGGTTCCTGGCCGTGTCAGGACCCGAACGGTGGCCCCCAGGGCGACCAAATTCTGCAGGATACGCCCGCCGAGATCGCCGGTGGCGCCGGCAAGAAGGACAGTGCCCGGAGTGGGAGTCGTCGGGATCATGGTTCGCACCTCAAGTGTCGGGCGGAAAGGGACAGTGGGCTAAACACTACCAACGGCAGGGCAGCCGCGATTCCCGGGTGTGACTCGATACATCCCCGGGCCGGACTGATCAGCGGAACCGTTGGACGTCGGTTCGCGGGCCGGCTCTACTGCCAGCGGTGGGATTCCAGCGCGCGAAACAGGGGAGCGCCGCCGCTTTTCAGATGGTCAACGGGGCGGGACCCGCCGAGTTCCCGGCAGGGTGTAACCATCCAGACCGCGAAGTAGTTGTGCGGAACCTTCAGTTCTATGGCGCGCTGGAATAGTCCGACGACGGTCGGGTGGAGGTGGCCGCCGGCGACGAATTGGAATCCCGGGCAGAACGTGCCGTCGTCGATGAAGACGCGGACGAGCTGCTGCACTACAGGGTCGGGGTCGTCCATCAGTTCGGCGAGTCGGCGGCGGACCTGTTCCAGGGCGGGCAGCGTGAATTCTGCCCTGATCCCCGCCCAGGTCTGGTCATTGATCGGCTGACGGTTCAGTGTCACCGTTGCCTAGCCGCCATCGCTGATGTCGTCCAGAAGCCACTGGACGGAGCGTGGATTCCGGCGCAGCGTGAAGGTGTGCAGCGCTGAATTCGACCCCAGGCGGGCCTCGACACGCCAGTATTCGATACCGGCCGGGTTGGCGCCGCCAGCGGCGGCCGTGCATCGGGTGCCCCGCCCGGCGTCACCGCCGATCCAGTGCCGGGATTCGGTGGCCGGATCGACAAGCCAGATCCGTCCGTCGTGCCGGATGGCAAGGGGCTTGCCTGCCGGGTCGAGCCGGACTTGAAGGTCAAGGGTTCGTGTGGGGTTTTCGGTGCTGAGGGTCATGGGGTGGTCTTTCGTGGTGCGGTGCTGCGGGGTGTGGTGGCGTTAGGCGGCTTTGACGAGGGGGAGTTCGTCCCAATGGGTGGTGTAGCGGGGGGAGAGCATGTCCCGTTTCATGGTCCAGTCCGGGCCGCCCCGAATGCCGGCGTGGCCGAGGCCGATGGAGCCGCGCCCGTATCGGCGGGTCACATCTTCCAGGAGGGTTCCGATGTGGCGTTCCTCGTGCGGGTTCTGGAACAGGGCCAGCGGTGCCTGGTTGCCGGTGGGCCGCAGGTCGGTGACCATGATGCCCGCCCGGGCGTATTTGATGCCTTCCTGGATGTGGGGCAGGAGGGCGTGGGCGGCCCGGGTGAGTAGGACGGGATCGGCGGTGGGCATTGGCAGCGGCACGCACACCGAGGGGTAGGAGGTGTCGTTCGGGTTGAAGTGCGAGGTGCCGGCGAAGGCGGTGAGGACCTTGGCCTGGAGGCCGTGTTTGGCCAGCCGTGCTGAAGCCTGCTGGCCGTAGACGGACAGGACCTGCCGCATGCCGGCGGCGGTGGTGATGGGGGTGGCGAAGGAGCGCGAGAAGATGAGCTGGTCCCGGCCGATCCGTTCTTCTTCCATCGGGATGCACGGGGTCCCCTGCAGTTCCAGGACGGTGCGCATCACGACCACGGAGAAACGGTCCCGGATCATCACCGGGTCGGCCCGGGACAGGTCAAGGATGGACCGGAGCCCTAAAGCGTTGAGGCGTTTGGTCAGCCGCGTCGCGACGCCCCAGATTTCGATCACGGACAGCCGGCCCATCAGCGCTTCCCGGTCCCCGGCGGGCACGGAGTCCCAGTGGCAGACCCCGTCGAAGGCCGGGTTGTGCTTGGCCCATTTGTTGGCGAGTTTCGCCAGGGTCTTGGTTCCGGCGATCCCGACGCAGACCGGAACCCCGACGTTGCGCCGCACGGCTGCCTTCATGGTCTGGCCCAGGATCAGCAGGTCCTCCGGCGCGCCTTTGACGCCCAGGAAGGCCTCGTCGATGCTGTAAACCTCCAACCAAGCGCTGTAGCGGCCCAGCAGTTCCATCACCCGGGCACTGATGTCCCCGTAGAGCTCGTAGTTGCTCGAGAGGGCAACAAGTCCCCACTCCTTGGCCCGCGGGGCGAGTTTGAACCATGGTTCACCGAGGCCGATCCCGAGAGCCTTGGCTTCCGGGGACCGGGTGACGGCGCACCCGTCGTTGTTGGACAGGACGACGACGGGCCGGCCTTCGAGGGACGGGTCGAATGCCCGCTCGGCCGAGGCGTAGAAGCAGTTCACATCCACGTGCGCGATCTGCGGCATCCGCCGCATCGGGGAGGGCTTAGACATGGTGTGCCTCAAACATGGTGCAGGCAGCGGGTCGCGACGCCCCAGATGACCAGATCCGACATGGACGGAACCCGGATGTCCGGGTAGGACGGATTCTCCGCCTGCAGCACGACGCCGGCGGCCGTGATTCGCAGCCGCTTGATGGTCAATTCTCCGTCCAGGACGGCTATGACTACGGACCCGTCCTTGGGTTCCAGGGCCCGGTTGACGATCAGTTCATCCCCGTCGCTGATGCCGGCGCGTTCCATCGAGTCTCCGGAGACCCGCACGACGTACGTGCTGGTGATGTCCTTGATCAGATGCTCGTTCAGGTCAATCCGCCCATCAAAGTAGTCCTGGGCCGGCGAGGGGTACCCGGCCGCGACGGGGACCGGAGAGATCAGCACCGACAGCAACGACATGCCCGCATCTATCACGCGGGGACCGACAACAACGCCCACAACACACCCTTATTCGAATWTATGTTCGATACATTCAGTGTAGCCGGACGTACCGACAAAAGTTGGACTCTGCCCATATCCCTCGGCTGCGTAAGCAGCGCGGTTTCTCCTCAACATCGCAACAACTGACTGAAGGGGTGCTGCTTATGGGACGCTCGCCGCGTCGTTTGCGGAAGATGGGGCCTGCGGGCTTGGTTGAGCGTAGGCGCTGCTATCGGCGTTTGGGCAGCGAGTTCTTGGTGACAGTTGCTCCGTTAGAACAGCGGCCAGGGCACCGCCGGCATCTCACCGCTCGGAGCCGGAAACCGCCCTGCCAAGCGCAACCGTGCGCAGCGCGCGGCGAGCGATGCGATTTCTTCGGCGCTGAGCAAGTCCGCCAGGTTCCGGCCCAGCCCACCGTGCAGTCCTTCGCTGACACGATCGATGCCGTCGCGTTCCTCGGCGGTCAGCGCGTCTCCCAGCCATCCCCACAGCACCGTGCGCAGCTTGTGGTCACGGTGAAAGGTGAGCCCATGGTCCACGCCGTGCCGGTGTCCGTCCGTCATGGCAAGAATGTGGTCGCCTTTGCGGTCGGCGTTGTTGACGACCATGTCGAACACCGCCATGCGTCTGAGCGCTGGCGAGTCTTCGTGAACGAGGGCGACCATCCGTCCGTTCTCATCCCGTCCCTCGAGAACATGTTTCCAGCCCGTCTCCGGCACCTGGTCCGTCGCGACCAGGTTCACGGCGCATCGGGCGGGGTCTTGCTCCTGCCAGAGCTGCACCATTCCTTCGCCCAAAGGACCATCGCGCAGCCAGGTGTGCGGCACGACGTCCCAGCCTAAGACCTGCGAGACCAGGTAGGCGGCCACCTCCCGGTGAGCCAGGGTGCCGTGGGGAAAATCCCACAGCGGACTTTCGCCTGCTATCGGCTTATAGACGACCACCACGTCGCCGATGCTGCCCAGAAATGTAGCGTTTGAAGCCGTCGTGATGCGGCCGGTGAGCGTCAGCTCGGCGGCCACTAGGTCCGGCGCTGGCATCAGACCTCGGGAAGGGTGCAGATGTGCCCGTCGGCGTCTATGGGGTAACCGCAGAGCGGGCACGTCGGACGCCCGGCGCCCACGATCTCACGGGTGCGCTTGGCGAATGCGCGGGCGGTGCCGACCGGCATTCGCACCAGCAGCATTTCGGACTCGTTAGCGCCGCCCTCATCAAGCGGTTCGTCGTTGTCATCAGCATCGACATCGGCGATGGGGTAGGCCTCTATTACGACCTGGGCCGTGGTTGGGTCCCAACCTAAGCTCATGGCGCCGGTGCGAAACTGCTCCTGAACGGCCTCGAGCTGGTCATTGTCGACAAGTTCAATGGGAGTGCTCGTGGGAACGCTGAAGGGGTTGCCCTCGACGGTGATGAGCTGGTCGAGAATTTCGTCGATCTTCTCCGCGAGCAGAGCCGACTGCTGCTTCTCCAGGGCAATACTCACGATCTGCGTCCCTGCGCGCACCTGCAGGTAGAACGTGCGCGCCCCTGGAAGGCCAATGGTGCCGACGACGATTCGATCAGGCCAGGCAAACTCGTGAACACGTGTAGGCATGTCAGTATTTTAGGCACATGAGGTTCATGGCGCCTTTTGCCCTGCACCGCCGCCCACCGGCGCATCGCCAGAGTGGATGCCGTTCGACAGCCACGACAGGTCACCCGCGTCGGTGTTGGTCGCGTAGACGCTCGGCCGACTAGCGCCGTAGCGCACGATCGATACGGAGGCGGGGCCCACGTTAATACGCTGGAACAGGTCAAGGTGCATGCCGAGCGCGTCGGCGAGGATTGACTTGATGATGTCACCGTGACTCACCGCCACCCACACGGCCCGTGGCCCGTACTCGGCTTCGAAGGCTGCATCGTGGCGTCGAATCGCTGCCACCGACCGAGCCTGCATCGCGGCCATGGATTCACCGCCGGGAAAGACGACGGCGGACGGTTGCGACTGCACAACCGGCCACAAATCCTCGGTCGCGAGATCACTGAGGGTGCGGCCCTGCCACTGGCCGTAATCGCACTCGGTGAGATCGAGATCGACCGGCGCGTACGGCGTGCCAGCCTGGCGATCGAGGATGAGCTGGGCGGTCTGCTGACAACGCTCAAGAGGGCTCGACACCACCCCGACTACGGGCACGGCCGCGAGCCGGTCTCCGGTCAGAGCCGCCTGGTCGCGCCCGATCTGATCCAGGCTGACGCCGACGGCCCGACCGGCCAGCAGTCCAGTGGCATTGGCTGTGGTGCGGCCGTGCCGCACGAGAATAACTGTCGCCATCCACCCAGCCTAACCACTCGATCGACGGCGGTGTGCACCGTACCGGGTCGCGCGCCGAACAGGCAGATAAAGCCCTGGCGGAACTCTTCAGGCGCGCCGACGCGCTCAAAGCCGCCCAGACGGAGCGCAGGCGCCCTCCCTGCGGTTGCTGATTTGAGCCGAATTGGGATGGGTTTCTTCACTGGATACCGTCAAGCATCGCAGTCAGATGGTTCGCGGTTGCTCACTTCAACCGCATGGAACCGTTGATCGGGGTGCTCCGGCATTCTGATTCCGGTAATAGCGCCGTCGATGTCATCAGCTGATGGCTGGTCCGATCCGCCGTCAGGCTTGCAGAGGAATCCCTGGGTGAACAGTGCGTCGGTGTTCACCCTGCGGATCTTGACCTCGTCGATGGTGATGCCTGTGCGATCACCCATTGAGAGCCCCCTTCAAGCTGTGTAGGCGCAGTAATCCACGGAGACCTTGGCCCCGCTCGCGACCGAGGTGAGCTGCCTGGCTAGACCTAGATCAGGATTCTGTTCACGGGCGGCATTTTCTCAAGAAGTTATGGGCCAAGGCAACACAGTGGACACCGGCCTGAGGCCAGATCCTCCGCGGTTTCCCTGGCTCTGGCCGGCCCCTGCAGTGATCGTCATCGTCGGCACGGTCATAACAGGCGTGATCAGCTACCCGTCGATGCCCGACGCGCTCGCGGTCCACCAGGGCGCGAACGGCGCGCCCAACCGGCTGGCAGCCAAGTCGGTGGACTCCGCGTTCTCTCAGGTGTTCGTGCAACCCGGTGTGACCGGGTTGCTAGTGGGTCTCGCGGCGGCCACCTTCCACAGCCGGCCCGACGTCGACCCGGCGCGCCCGCTGGCCTCGGCGCGCTGGTACCGGCAGTACATGTCACTGGGCGTCAAAGCATGTCACTGGGCGTCAAAGCGCTCGTCGGGCTGGTCGCGATGATCGACGTGGGGATGCTGGGCTCGTCGCAGTTGATGTGGACCGGGACGGTCACGCCGTGGGCAGTGGGCGGGACTGGTGGTCCCGCTCCCGATCCCGGCCGCCGTCGTGGTTGGAGTCGTGGTCCTGGCCAGGAACAACCGCGAGCGCGATGAGGGTGAGAAGGACACAGTGCTGACCCACCGGGACGACGACAAGTACTGGCGCGGTGGCCTGGTCTACATCAACCTCGAAGACCACTCGCTGATGGTTCCGCGACGGTTCGGACTGGGGTGGACGCTCAACTTCGGCAATCCAAGGTCAGCGATGCTTCTGGACGGCGCCGCGGGCGCCCCAGCGTCCGGCGAGTGACCTCCGAGGACTAAGGGTCGGCCTGTCAGCGGATTACCCGATAGCGCACGTGCGTGACGAGGCTGGAACCGCTCACGTCCGTCGGCTCAAGCTTGAGGTCCGTCACGCCGTCCAGCAGCCGCTCACCCGCTCCCAAAACTATGGGCGCAATGTGGAGCCGCAGCTCGTCGATCAGCCCCGCCGAAAGGAACTGTCGGGCGGTCTGCGCTCCTCCGGCTATGGCCACGTCCTTGCCGCCAGCGGCCTTCCGCGCCTGGGCCAAAGCCGACTCGATCCCATCGGCCACGAAGTTGAACGTTGTGCCGCCCTCCATCTCCAAGGGCTCGCGGGGGTGATGGGTGAGAACGAACACAGGTGCGTGATACGGCGGTTCCTCACCCCACCATCCCCGCCACTGCTCATCCCATGCCCCTGGACCGGCGTACATGTTCCGGCCCATGATGTAGGCGCCGGCGGCGAGGATGCCTTCGAGCTCGGCTGCGTTGGACTCGGCTTCTTCGAACATCCACCTGTGGAGGAGTTCTCCACCCCGGCCCAGGGGTTCCGTCATGCTTTGGTTTGGGCCCGCAACGAATCCGTCAAGGGAAATAGTCAGATCGCATGTGACTCTGCTCATGCGCCCATCATGCCAGCACTCGGCGGGGCCCTGACATATCAAGGCGCAGGCGTGCTAGCGGATTTGGAGTTGGCGGGTCAGCCGATCCGCTCGGCCAGGGACACGATAATCCCCTCCGGACCGCGCACATAGGCCATGCGCCAGATGTGCTCGTACTGGCCGATGTTGCCGACCAGCCCGTAGCCGTCCGCGGCCAGCTGGTCGACGACCGTCTGGAGGTCGTCGACCTCGAAGGCGACGTTGCGCAGCCCCAACTCATTGGCCATCGCCGCGGGCGATCCAGGCTGGTGGTCGGGCCGGACAAAGCTCGAAAGCTCCAGCCGGGTACCTCCGTCGGGCGGCCGCAGCATGACGATCTCCGTACGGGCGTCGGGGATGCCGATCACCG
>NZ_JBFTZW010000115.1:0-8029 GCF_056406555.1 Arthrobacter sp. P1_B4 | reverse complement strand
GTCGAGGACCCCCACCACCAGGTGGGGGTCCTCCCGCATTTAACCCGTCATTCAGCCCGGACCCCGCCAAACGTGAGGGAGCATCCCGCCACACCCCGCCAAACGTGAGGGAGCATCACAGGACACCCCGCCAAACGTGAGGGAGCATCCCGCCACACCCCGCCAAATGTGAGAGAGCGCCACAGCCGCCGCCGCTCACCCCTGGATCAGGGAGCTGCCTGCGCGGGTAGAGTTGTTGCCCATGGATAACCTCTTCAGCCATGCTCCGTCCGGCGCGCCGGAACCTGCCGCGGCGGACGAACTCGATCCCGTCGTCGTCAGCGTTGTGGTGCCGGGCGCAGTTGCCCGGGCCTTCATGGGATTCACGGAACACACGCACCTCTGGTGGCCGCTCGAGGACCACAGCGTCTATGGCGCCGGCTCCTATGTCGAGTTCGAGGAGAACCTGATCATGGAATCCTCGGATGACGGCCGGACGGCTGTTTGGGGATCGATTGACGACTGGCAGCCCCCGCTGTCCTTCCACGCCAGCTGGCACCCCGGAACCACTGCCATGTGGTCCACCGAGCTCCGGGTGGCGTTCAGGGCGGTAGGCGAGGGGACAGAGCTCCGCCTGGTTCACAGCGGCTGGGAGGGCGCCGAGGACCCCGCGGCAGCCCGGGCGGAGTACGCGGCAGGCTGGCCCGCCGTCCTGGACCGCTTCGTTCGCTTCATGGGTGGCGCCGGCGCGGACAGCCCGGACGCCTGAGCGGCCCCTCTGACAGGCGCGTCCGTCCCTGGTGGCGTGTTCCTACCGGCGGACAGGCGGCAGGCCAAGCCCGGCATGGACAGGCCCGGACCTAGGCGCGCAAAGGTCCCTGGTCGACGGGCGGAACAGCGGTGCTGGACCGGATGATGAAGCGCGTGGGGTATTCGGTGTGCGCGGCCGCCGTGTCTCCGGCGCCGTCGAGCCTGGCCAGCAAACGCCGCACGGCCAACGCACCCTGGCCCCGCGCGTCCTGATCGATCGTGGTCAGCCCGAAGACTTCACCCAGCTCATGGCCGTCGATGCCGATGACGGAGAGATCCTGCGGCACCCGCAACCCGAAATCCCGGGCAGCGAGGATCGTGCCGATCGCCATCTCGTCCGAGGCGGCAAAGACGGCCGTGGGACGCTCCGGAGAGCCGCCGAGCAGCTCACGGGCGTTGGCGTAGGCGCCCCGGATCGTGAAGTCGGCGGAGACCTGCCATCCCGGCCGGACCACCAGTCCGGCGTCCCGCATGGCCTTCTTGAACCCCGCCTGGCGCGTGCCGGGAAGGCGGAAATCCTGCTCGTAGGCGGCATCGCCGGTCATGTGGGCAATTTTGCTGTGGCCAAGCTGGATGAGGTGCCGGGCCGCGGCCTCCGCAATACCGGCGTCATTGATGCGGATGGTCGAAGCCCCGGGTAACGGGCCGCCGATCCCCACGATGGGGCGATGGATGGCCAGCAGCTGGTCGATCTCGGTCTCGGAGAGCTCCAGCGACACGGCGATCACGGCATCCACGCGTTTGCGCAGGAGGAAGTCGTTCAGCACACTGTGGCGGCGCTCCCGGCCCTGGCTGACGTTGTACAGCGTGAGGTCGTAGCCGGCATCCAGGAGGGTCGCCGAGACACCTTCGACCACCGAGGAAAAGAACCACCGGTGGACGGAAGGGACAACGAGGCCCACATTGTGGGTCCGTCCGGAGGCCAGTCCGGAGGCCTGGTACGACGCGACGAAACCGAGCTCTGCGGCGGCGGTGCGGGCCCGCTCCCGGCTACGCGGTGAGACATTGCCCTTGCCGCTCAAGGCGCGTGAAACGGTGGCGATGGAGAGGCCGGCCCGTTCCGCGACGTCCTTGATGCCGGGCATGCCTAGCCCTCCGTGTCCTCGAGATAGATTTCCAGCCAAACAGCTTCACCTGAGCCTAACGGATCGCCCGCGCCGGCCATGTCCCCGGCGTCGTAGCCGGCACCCGTGGGCGTTGAACTGCGCAGCAGCACCCGTCCGGCGGGCAGCTCCAGGGGCTCGGACCCGACATTCAGCAGGACCAGCGTGGAGCCGTTGAGGAAGGCAAGGCTCGTATCGGTGCAGAGGTCCTCGTACCAGGACAGCGAGCCGCGGCCAAGGGCGAGCCGGCGGCGCAGCTCCAGCATGCGCTTGTAGAGGCTCAGATGCGACGACGGCGAAGCGGACTGCACATCCCGGGCCAGCCGTGAGAAATTTTCCGGCTGCGGCAGCCAGGGGTCCTGCCCGTGGCCGAATCCGGCGTTGCGTTCCCCGGCCCGCCAGGGCAGCGGGACTCGGCAGCCGTCGCGGCCCAGCCGTGCGCCGCCGGTGCGGGCGAACGTGGGGTCCTGGCGGCGGGTGTCCGGGATGTCGATCCCGTCCGGCAGGCCAAGCTCTTCACCCTGGTAGAGGTAGGCCCCGCCGGGCAGCCCCAGCATGAACAGGGACGCCGCGGCCGCCCGGGACCGTCCGAGCTCCTCGTTCGGCTGCGGATCCCAGGTGCCGATTCCGTCACCGTCGCGCGGAGCTTGGCCGTCGTACCCGAAGCGGGTGGCGTGGCGGACGACGTCGTGGTTGGAGAGCACCCACGTGCTGGGCGCGGCGACGGCGTCCAGTGCCGTCAGTGACTCCGTGACGATGTGGCGCATCCGGTGCACGTCCAGGCCCGCGTGCAGGTAGGGGAAGTTGAAGGCCTGGTGCATTTCGTCCGGGCGCACCCAATCGGCGAGCCGGGGGAGCGGGTCCACGTTTGCCTCGGCGCAGAGGATCCGGTCGGGGCCGTACTCGGCGAGAATCTGACGCCACCGCCGGTAGATGTCGTGGAGCGCGGGCTGGCCAAACATCGGAGCGTCGCTTCCGGGGAAGCCGTGGGAGCTGCTGCCGTCCGCCCGTCCGCCCCACTCGGGCAGGCCCGGGGCCTTCACGAGGGCGTGCGCCACGTCCACCCGGAAACCGGAGACCCCGCGCTCCAGCCAGAAGCGCAGGACCCGTTCGAATTCTTCGTGGACGGCGCGGTTGTCCCAGTTGAAGTCCGGCTGTGAGGAGTCGAAGAGGTGCAGGTACCACTGCCCGGGGGCGCCGTCCGGTTCGGTGATCCGGGTCCAGGCTGAACCGCCAAAGTGGGACTGCCAGTTGTTCGGCGGCTCCTCGCCGAATGCTCCGCGGCCGTCTCGGAAGATGAACATGTCCCGCTCCGGGCTGCCGGCAGGCGCGGCCAGGGCAGCCTGGAAAGCGTGGTGCTGGTCCGAGCAGTGGTTGGGCACCAGGTCAACGATCATCCGCATTCCCAGCCGGGTGGCCTCGGCCATCATGGCGGCGAAATCGTCCAGGGTGCCGAACAGGGGGTCGACGTCGCAGTAGTCACTGACGTCGTAGCCGGCGTCGCGCTGCGGGGACCGGTAGAAGGGCGAAAGCCAGACGGCGTCGATGTCCAGTTCCGCAAGGCGGGGCAGTTCGGCCGTGATTCCGGCGAGATCGCCGATGCCGTCGCCGTTCAGGTCCCGGAACGAGCGCGGATAGACCTGATAGATGACAGCGGAGCGCCACCATCCCGGAATGTTGTCTGCGGCGTGCACGGGGGTCAGCGGACCCGTCAGGGGTCCGGCCAGCGCGGCGGGGGCGAGGAGAACTGAATCAACGGACATGACGGCAATACTAGGGCTCCCACGCCGGATTATGAAAACGCTTCCAGTCACATTTTGGCGGCAATTTCGACCACCAACTGGACTATCCCGCGCATAGCTGGAAGCGCTTGCAACTGTGAGCCGCATCACCGACAATGCGCAGTCATAGACTGGGAACCGGATTCGACCGAACTGGAGACCGCATGCGTAGCATCATCGACGAGCTGACCACCGCCCTGGGCGCGGAGAAAATTGCCGTGGACGCGACCACCCTGGCCGCGTATGCCGTGGACCAGGCTCCCGTCCTGGATTATCAGCTCCCGCAGGCGGTGGTCCGCGCCGAATCGGTCGCCGACGTGCAGGCAACTGTGCGTGCCTGCGCAGCCCTTGGCGTCGCGCTTGTGGCGCGCGGGGCCGGTACCGGGGTCTCCGGGGGCGCCCACGCGAGCGCGGGCTGCGTGGTGCTCACGCTCGAGGGGATGAACCGCATCCTGGACCTCAACGCGGACGACGAGACCGCCGTCGTGGAACCCGGCGTCATTAACGCCGACCTGAATGCGGCCGCCGCCGTGCACGGGCTCATGTATGCACCGGATCCTGCGAGCTTCAAGATGTCCACCATCGGCGGCAACGTGGCCACCAACGCCGGCGGGCTGCGCTGCGCGAAGTACGGGGTGACCCGCGACTCTGTCCTGGCGCTCGACGTCGTCCTCGCGGACGGCTCCCTCATCCACACCGGCCACCAGACCTTCAAGGGCGTCGCCGGCTATGACCTCACCGGGCTGTTCGTCGGCTCGGAGGGGACCCTGGGGATCGTGGTCGGTGTCACCGTGCGGCTGAAGTACCTGCCGCGCGACGTACACACCATCGCCGCCTTCTACCCGGACTTCCGCAGCGCCGCGGCCGGGGTCCTCGCCGTGGGCAGGGCCCGCGTGCAGCCGGCCATCATGGAACTGCTCGACGGCGGCTCGCTCGCCCAACTCGATGACCTCCACGGCTCGGACCTGGCCGCGCGCGGGGCATCCCTGCTGCTGATCCAGACCGACGGCTTCGGCGCGGCGGCGGAGGCCGCGGCCATCCGCCCGGTCCTGGTGGCGGGAGGAGCGGTGGTGACCATGGAGGCCAACGCGGAGGCAGAGGAGCTTGTCGAACTGCGCCGCAACAGCCGGGGGACCGAGGTGGACGACGAATACCGGGTGGGCGAGGACGTGGCCGTGCCGCGTTCGCGGCTGGTGGATTACGTCGCCGAGCTCGAGTCCATGGCGGCGGAGCACCGGGTGCAGCTCAAAGTCGTGGCACACGCCGGTGACGGCAACCTGCACCCCACCTTCTGGGTCGACCGGGTGGACAATACCGTGGACCCCGATGCCATGGCCCGCCTGGGCGCCGCCCTGGACCGGTCGATTGCCGTGGCCCTGGCCATGGGCGGCACGATCACCGGCGAACACGGGATCGGGCAGTACAAGCTGCGCTGGCTCGGCCTGGAGCAGAAGGAACCCGTGCGTGAGCTGCAGCGCCGGATCAAGGAACTCTTCGATCCGGCCGGGATCCTGAACCCCGGCAAGGCGATTTAGCTCAAGGAGATTTAGCGCGGGCGTGCCACAACATGCCCGGCGCGCGGCTTAGTCGTCGGAGTCGGGGTATTCGTCCACTGAGTCGTCGGCGCCGTAGCGTGATTCCTCGGTCTCCACCTCAAGGATCTTGAGCAATCCAGTGTCCGGGTTGAGCATGATCGCGGCCTCGTCCCGGCGGTGGCGGAGTTCGTTGTCGATGTAGGACTGGACGGCCTCCGCCAGGGGGATGTGCCGGTTCTCCTTCTCGGACATGTACCAGCGGTGCTCCAGGACCTCGTGCACCGCCTCGGCCGGCTCGAGCTTGCCGGAGAGGTCGCGGGGGATGGCCCGGACGATCGGTTCGAAGATCTGGCTGACCCACAGGTGCGCGCTGTATTCCTCGTCCATGCCCGGGTTGTTGTCCGCCCGGAAAGAGTCCATGTCGTTCAGGAGCCGGCGGGCCTGGTTTTCCTGGGCGTCCAGACCGGTCAGGCGCAGCAGTCGGCGCTGGTGATGCCCGGCGTCGACGACCTTCGGCTGGAGCTGGATGGTGGAGCCGTTCTGTGTGGTCTTGATCGCGTATTCCTCGACGTCGAACCCCAGCTCGTTGAGCCGCCGGATCCGGGCGGCCACGCGCCAGCGTTCCCCGATCTCAAACGATTCCTTTGCCGTCAGCTCGGTCCACAACCGCCGGTAGCTGTCCATGATCAGTTCGCTGGTGGCCACGGGGTCCACCTTCTCCTCGATCAGGCCGCCGTCGAGGAGGTCCATGAGTTCCCCAGCGATGTTGACGCGGGCGATTTCGAGGTCGTACTCGCGCTGGCCGGTGGACAAATCCGGGTACAGTTCGCCGGTCTCGGCATCGACCAGGTAGGCGGCGAACGCGCCGGCGTCCCGGCGGAACAAGGTGTTGGAGAGCGAGACGTCGCCCCAGTAGAAGCCGATCAGGTGCAGCCGGACCAGCAGCAGGGCCTGGGCGTCGATGAGCCGGGTCAGGGTGTCCTTGCGCAGCATCTGGGAGAAGAGCGCACGGTAGGGCATGGAGAACTTCAGGTGCCGGGTGACCAGCACGGGGTTCAGCGGCCGGCCCTCCGGGGTGGTGCGTCCGGTGATGACGGCCACCGGCTCCACGCCGGGAACGTCCAGCCGGGCGAGCTTGCGCAGCATGTGGTACTCGTGGCGGGCCACGTGCTCCGAGGTTTCCTTGATGGCGATCACGGAGCCGCCGAGGTGGGCGAAGCGCACGATGTGCCGGGAGATACCGCGGGGGAGGGCTGCCAGATATTCGGCCGGCCAGTCCTCGAGGGCAATGTGCCAAGGCAGGTCCAGCAGCTCGGGCTCGGTGGCGGCGGCCGTGATGCTCAGCGAGCTGGAGGCCATCGCGGCCTTGTCGTCATTGGCGCTGGCGGCCTCGAACCGGGGCAGTTTCCCGATCTGACCGTAGTCGGTGGGCTCGTCGTGCCACTGGGCGCTGTTTTCCTCGGTCATGGGGTTTCCTCGGTCATGAATCAATTCTTCCGTATTTGGCGGGCCGCGCCTAAAGCAGGGCCGTTAACGCCCGACGGCGGCCCTCCACTGGGGAGGACCGCCGTCAGTCGTGCTGGGCCCACGCCGGCAGGGTTCCCTGACCGACGCGGAGCGAGGTTAGGGAGCCGGTGGGTGGGGACTAGTCGCCGAGGCGCAGGCCGGTCTTGGTGTCGAACAGGTGTACGTGGCCCGACTGGGGGCGGACCCAGATGGACTCACCCTTCATTGGGGGGCGGCGGCCGTCGACGCGGGCCACGATGTCGTGGCTCTTGCCGTCGAGCGTGGTGTGGCCGTAGACGTAAGCGTCGGCGCCGAGTTCTTCGACGACGTCGACCTCGACCTGGAGACCTTCACCCTGGGCGACAGTCTCAAGGTCTTCCGGGCGGGAACCGAGGGTCACGGTCTGGCCGTGGGCTTCCTCGAGGACGTCGCGCGGCACCGGGTAAACGGTTCCGCCGAACTGCACGCCGCCGTCGACGACGGGGAGTTCGAGCAGGTTCATGGCGGGGGAGCCGATGAAGCCGGCCACGAAGACGTTCTTGGGCTTGTCGTACAGGTTGCGCGGGGTGTCGACCTGCATCAGCAGGCCGTCCTTCAGCACGGCGACGCGGTCACCCATGGTCATGGCCTCGACCTGGTCGTGGGTCACGTAGACGGTGGTGACGCCGAGGCGGCGGGTCAGGGACGCGATCTGGGTGCGGGTCTGCACACGCAGCTTGGCATCCAGGTTGGACAGCGGCTCATCCATGAGGAAGACCTGCGGGTTACGCACAATGGCCCGGCCCATGGCAACGCGCTGACGCTGGCCGCCGGAGAGGGCCTTCGGCTTCCGGTCCAGGTACGGTTCGAGGTCAAGCAGCTTGGCGGCCTCACGGACGCGTTCGGCGCGC
Source organism: Arthrobacter sp. P1_B4 (assembly GCF_056406555.1). Classification (NCBI taxonomy): domain Bacteria; kingdom Bacillati; phylum Actinomycetota; class Actinomycetes; order Micrococcales; family Micrococcaceae; genus Arthrobacter; species Arthrobacter sp. P1_B4. The sequence continues at coordinate 425 of NZ_JBFTZW010000115.1, read as the reverse complement.
TCTTCCTTGCTGACGCCGGCGATCTTCAGTGCGAAGCCCATGTTGTCCGCCACGGTCATGTGCGGGTACAGGGCGTAGTTCTGGAACACCATGGCGATGTCGCGATCCTTCGGCGGGACGTCAGTGACGTCGCGGTCGCCGATGAGGATGCGGCCGGAGTTGACGTCCTCGAGACCTGCAAGCATGCGCAGGGAGGTCGACTTTCCGCAGCCGGAGGGTCCAACGAGGACCAGGAATTCGCCATCGGCGATATCAATGTTGAGCTTGTCAACAGCGGGCTTCTCGGTGCCCGGGTACAGACGTGTTGCGTTATCAAAAGTAACTGTAGCCACAGTTATCAATCCCTTCACCGGCAGGTACGTGCCGGACGATCCGTAGTGAATGGTCGTTTTATGCAGTTGTTAATTCAATTGTGGGATTTCATA
>NZ_JBFTZW010000114.1:0-8205 GCF_056406555.1 Arthrobacter sp. P1_B4 | reverse complement strand
GGTCAGCTACGACCCCAGCGGCAAGCCGGTCAACGAACTCGCCGAGTCCATCGAGGGCAAGGACGGCCAGCACTTCACCATCAAGGTCAAGAAGGGCCAGAAGTTCACGAACGGCGAGGCCATCACGGCCAAGTCCTTCGTCGATTCCTGGAACTTCGGCGCCGCAGCCAAGAACGCCCAGCTCAGCGGTGGCTTCTTCGAAAGCATCAAGGGCTACGACGAAGCCAGCGCAGAAGGCTCCACGGTTGAAACCATGTCCGGCCTGAAGGTCGTTGACGACCAGACGTTCACCGTCGAACTGAAGCAGCCGGAATCTGACTGGCCGCTTCGCCTTGGCTACACCGCGTTTGTTCCGGTTCCCTCCGGTGCCCTGAAGGACCCGAAGGGCTTCGGCGAGAAGCCGGTCGGCAACGGCCCGTACAAGCTCGCGGACGGCGGCTGGCAGCACAACGTGCAGATCCAGCTCGTTCCGAACCCGGACTACAACGGCCCGCGCAAGGCCAAGAACGCCGGCGTGACGTTCAAGATCTACCAGAACGACGACTCCGCGTACCAGGACCTGATGTCCAACAACCTGGACATCCTGCAGACCATCCCGACCAGCGCGCTGAAGAACTTCAAGACTGACCTCGGCGACCGCACCATCAACAAGCCGTACGCCGGCAACCAGACCATCGCCATCCCGGAATACCTGCCGGAATGGAGCGGCGAGGCCGGCAAGCTCCGCCGCCAGGCGATCTCCATGGCGATCAACCGCGAAGAGATCACCAAGGTGATCTTCAACGGCGCACGCCAGCCTGCCAAGGACTTCACGGCCCCCGTGCTTGACGGCTACAGCGACTCGATCGCCGGAGCCGAGAACCTGACTTTCAACGCCGACAAGGCCAAGGAAGCCTGGGCCAAGGCCGACGCCATCCAGAAGTGGGACGCGAACAAGACGTTCACCATTGCCTACAACGCCGACAAGGGCGGACACAAGGCCTGGGTTGAGGCAGTAGTCAACCAGCTCAAGAACACGCTCGGCATCAAGGTTGAAGGCAAGCCGTACGCCACCTTCAAGGAAGCCCGCAACGACGCCACCGCCAAGACCCTCACCGGCTCCATCCGTGCGGGCTGGCAGGCAGACTACCCGTCGCTGTACAACTTCCTCGGCCCGATCTACAAGACCGGTGCCGGCTCCAACGACGCCAGCTACGCCAACCCGACGTTCGACAAGGCCATCTCCGACGGCCTGAACGCCGCGTCGGTCAGCGACGGCAACAAGGCCATGAACAAGGCCCAGGAGATCCTCCTGACGGACCTGCCGGCCATCCCCCTGTGGTACCAGGTTGCCCAGGGCGCCTGGAGCGACAAGGTCACCAACGTCGACTACGGCTGGGACGGCGTCCCGCTGTACTACAACGTAACCGGTAAGTAACAACAAAACGACGGCGGGGGCCGCCCATACTGGGGCCTCCGCCGTCGTCGTGTTTCCCCCCATTTATTTTCTTGATGTCCGGCTCTTTCGGGCGAACTTTTCGCAGCCCTGCCGCCGTGAGCAAACCGGCGCCGGCCTGCATCCATAGTGAAAAGGTTCTTTGATGAACAACTCCGCCGCATCCCTGGACAGGATGCCTGCCAACGAGGGTGTGACTCGCTGATGTCGACATACATCCTCAAGCGTTTCCTGCAACTGATTCCCGTCTTCCTGGGCGCAACACTGCTGGTCTATTTCCTGGTCTTCAGCCTGCCCGGTGACCCCATCGTGGCCCTGTTCGGCGACAAGCCGGTGAACGAGGCGGTCGCAGCCAAGCTGCGCATGCAGTACCACCTGGACCAGCCGTTCTGGATGCAATACCTGCTTTACCTCAAGAGCATCTTCACGTTCGACCTCGGCCAGGACTTCTCCGGACGCCCCATCGCCGCTGTGCTCGGCGAGGTCTTCCCCGTCACGGCGCGGCTGGCCATCATGGCGCTGATCTTCGAGGCCTTTTTCGGCATCGTCTTCGGCCTCATCGCCGGCCTGCGCAAGGGCAAGCTCTTTGACGCCACGGTCCTGGTCGCGTCCCTGGTCGTGATCGGCATCCCGATCTTCGTCCTGGGCTTCCTGCTGCAGTTCACCATCGGAGTCCAGCTCGGCTGGGCCAAGCCGACCGTCAGCTCCGCGGCGACCATCCCGGACCTCATCCTGCCGGCGATCGTGCTGGGACTGGGATCGTTCGCCTATGTCCTGCGCCTGACCCGCACGTCCGTCATCGAAAACATGAACGCCGACTACGTCCGCACCGCCACCGCCAAGGGCCTCTCCCGGTTCCAGGTGGTCCGCGTGCACATCCTGCGCAACTCCCTGATTCCCGTCATTACGTTCCTGGGCGCCGACCTCGGTGCCTTGATGGGCGGCGCAATCGTCACTGAGGGCATCTTCAACGTCCCGGGCGTAGGCAACCGGCTCTACCGGGCCGTGCTGTCCGGGGAAGGGCCCACGGTGGTCTCGATCGTCACCGTCCTGGTGCTGATCTACTGCCTGTCCAACCTGCTCGTTGACCTGCTTTACGGCTGGCTTGACCCGAGGATCCGTTATGACTCCTGATTACACCACCACCGCACGGCACGCCGATTCCCGCCGCCCGGCCCGCCGGACCGAGCACTTCGTGGCCGATGTCTCCGAGACCCCGCTCCAGGTAACGGACCGGGTCAAGGACGAAGCCGCACCGCTGAGCCTGTGGGGCGAGGCCTGGAAGAACCTGCGCAAGCAGCCGCTCTTCCTCATCTCCGCGTTCCTGATCCTGGTGGTCGTCGCGGTCTCCGTCTTCCCGGGAATGTTCTCGCAGATCGACCCCACGTCGGAGGCCTGCCAGTTGGCCAACTCCGACGCGGGCCCCGCCGCGGGCCACCCGCTGGGCTTCACCCAGCAGGGCTGCGACGTCTACGCCCGTGTCATCTTCGGTACGCGGTCCTCGGTGACGGTGGGCCTCTTCACCACCATCGGAGTGCTGCTGATCGGCGGCATCCTGGGTGCCGTCGCCGGCTATTACGGCGGCTGGATCGACTCGGTCCTGGCCCGCATCAATGACATCTTCTTCGCCCTGCCCCTGATCCTGGGCGCGATCGTGATGATGCAGCTGCCGATGTTCCGTACGAACAAGACCGTGTGGACCCTCGTGCTCATCCTGGTCATCTTCGGCTGGCCGCAGATTGCCCGCATTACCCGCGGCGCCGTCATCGAGGTCCGGAACGCCGACTTCGTCACGGCCGCCCGGTCGCTGGGCGTCTCGAAGTTCGGCGCCCTCATGCGTCACGTGATGCCGAACTCGCTGGCCCCGATCATCGTCGTGGCCACCATCTCCCTGGGCACGTTCATCGTGGCCGAATCGACGCTGTCCTTCCTGGGCATCGGGCTGCCGCCCAGCGTCATGTCCTGGGGCAACGACATCCAGGCGGCTCAGGCCTCGCTCCGCTCCAACCCGATGCCGCTGCTCTACCCGGCCATCGCGCTGTCCATCACCGTCCTGAGCTTCATCATGCTGGGCGACGCCCTGCGTGATGCCCTCGATCCCAAAGCCCGCAAGCGATGAAAGGGGACACCATGAGCGCCTCTGTTGACTTCCAGGAAGCTGAGTACGCCACTGAGCGCCCGCTGCTTGAAATCAAGGACCTGGCCATCGGGTTCACCACCAGCAACGGCGAGGTCAACGCCGTCCGCAACGCCCATCTCACCGTCATGCCGGGCGAAACCGTCGCGATTGTGGGCGAGTCGGGCTCCGGCAAGTCCACCACCGCGCTGGCTGCTATCGGCCTGCTCCCGGGCAACGGGCGGGTCGCGGCAGGCCAGATCCTGTTCGATGGCGAGGACATCTCCAACGCCAGCGAAAAGCGGATGATCGAACTGCGCGGCAACAGCATCGGAATGGTCCCGCAGGACCCGATGTCCAACCTCAACCCGGTGTGGAAGATCGGCGACCAGGTCCGCGAGACGCTGAAGGCCAACGGACTCCCGAGCGGCCCCGACGACGTCGCCAAGGTCCTGTCCCAGGCAGGGCTGCCCGACGCCGGCAGCCGCGCCAAGCAGTACCCCCACGAGTTCTCCGGCGGCATGCGCCAGCGCGCGCTGATCGCGATCGGGCTCGCCTGCCAGCCGCGCCTGCTCATCGCGGACGAGCCGACCTCGGCGCTCGACGTGACCGTGCAGCGCCAGATCCTCGATCACCTGGACAAGATGACCACGGAGCTGGGCACCGCGGTGCTGCTGATCACGCACGACCTCGGCCTCGCCGCCGAGCGTGCCGACCAGGTGGTGGTCATGTACCGCGGCCAGGTTGTCGAGTCCGGGCCCTCGCTGGAGCTGCTGCAGAACCCGCAGCATCCGTACACCCAGCGGCTGGTTGCCTCGGCGCCGTCGCTGGCGTCCCGGCGCATCCAGGCGGCCAAGGAACTCGGCGTGGAAACCGACGACATGCTCGCCCCGAGCGAGACCGGCGTGGTTGAGCCGGCCAAGTCCGACGACGTCCTGCAGATCCAGAACCTCAGGAAGGTCTTCAAGCTGCGTTCTGGCCTGGGCAAGTCCACGGACTTCACCGCCGTCGACGACATCTCCTTCAACGTCAAGCGGGGAACCACGACGGCGATCGTGGGGGAGTCGGGTTCCGGCAAGTCCACGGTGGCGCAGATGGTCCTGAACCTCCTGACGCCGACCTCCGGCAAGATCATCTTCGACGGCGTGGACACCTCCACGCTGAACAGCAAGGAGCTCTTCGCCTTCAGGCGCCGGGTACAGCCGATCTTCCAGGACCCGTACGGTTCCCTGGACCCGATGTACAACATCTTCCGGACCATCGAGGAACCGCTGCGGACCCACAAGATCGGGGACAAGGCCAGCCGCGAGAAGAAGGTCCGGGAGCTGCTGGACCAGGTGGCGCTGCCGCAGTCCACCATGCAGCGGTACCCCAACGAGCTCTCCGGCGGCCAGCGCCAGCGGGTCGCGATCGCCCGCGCCCTGGCGCTGGACCCCGAAGTGATCATCTGCGACGAGGCCGTCTCGGCACTGGATGTGCTGGTACAGGCGCAGGTGCTGAACTTGCTCGCCGAACTGCAGACCCGGCTCGGCCTGACCTACCTGTTCATCACCCACGACCTCGCGGTGGTCCGGCAGATCGCTGACCGCGTGTGCGTCATGGAGAAGGGCAAGCTGGTGGAAACGGGCTCGACGGACGACGTCTTCGAGTCGCCGCAGCAGGACTACACCCGGGCGCTGCTCAACGCCATCCCCGGCGCCGGCCTCATGCTGCCGCCGGAAATGGACGTGGCCTGAGCGGCCGCTTCCTGAGGGCTTGAATAAGCCCGCCGCCAGCAGCGCTTGGCAGCTGGCAGTACAGGAGCCGGTGTCCTCCCCTCGAGGCGGACACCGGCTCCTTTGTTGTGCTGTGGCCGTCCTGCGCTGGCGGTGCCTGCGCCGGTGGGACGTGCGCCGGTGGGACAAACCTGCGTTAGTGGGACAAACCGGCGAGCATGGCGGGGTCAGCGTAGTCAAACCCCAGTGACTGCAGCCGCTGGCCGAAAACGGCGCCCAGGGCCGCGTGGCCCTGCCGGTTCAGGTGGACCCGGTCCGCCATCGAGCCCGTCAGGTTGTACCGGGTGAGCCAGTCGCCTGCGCTGACGAACGGCAGCCCGTGCTGGTCCGCCACCCGCCCCAGAAGCGCGTCCACCTCGCTCCGGCGTCCTCCGCCGTAGTGGGCGCCGCGCCCGAGTGTGCCGACCATGAGTATCCGGGCCGCGGGGTAACGCTGCTGGATGCTGGCGATCAGCCGTTCCGCGTTGGAGACGATCTGCGCGTCGGAGGCGCCGCGTGCGGCATCGTTCCCGCCGCCTTCGATCACCACGAGGGGAGGAGTGCCGTACGGGAGTTTCCAGTCGCCGCGCTGAAGCGCGTCGATGTAGTTGCCGGTCCTGCCGTTGGACGCCACGAAACCGGTGCCGCCCCGGCCACAGAAGAAGACTTTGTACCCAGCAGCGGCCAGACCTTGCCTGGGCCAGCCRTAGGAAGGTTCCGATTGCGAGTCGCCAATCAGCACGGCGACATTGCTGGTGTCCTTGACGATGATCTCGTTGCGGCCGTTGGCAGGATTGCGGTAGGTCGAGCCGCTCGGCAGAGCGGCGGGGTCGATGGTGGACCCGATGCGCGTCTTCGCCGCGGACCCGGCCGCGACCGGCACTCCCGCGCCGACGGCCGCTCCGGCCCCGCCGCCGCTCAGCGGCGTGCCCACAGCTCCCGCCTCTGATGATCCCGCGTCGGAAGAGCCCGCGTCGGAAGAGCCCGCGTCGGGGGCAGGTGAATAAGAGGTCTGTCCGCAGCCGCCAAGAACGACGCCGGTGGCGATCATCATTGCGACGAAGCGGGACAGGGCCGAGGCGTTTCGCATGAATGTCTCCGGGCTTGCTTGCTGCTATCAGAGCAATGATGGTGCATGGGCGCTGGAAAATCCAGTGACTTTACTCACACGTAATAGACCACTTCCGTGCGCCCGTCCTGCTCTGGCGACAGCGCGGACGCTGGTCGCCGATCCGCATTTTAGGCCAATAAATGACCTAGCGTTTAGAATGGTAGTAGGTGCCCTGTGCCAAAGGGACTTATCTGTCGTGCGTTCCGGTTGGAAATGTCGCGATACCACAGCTGACTTCACCACTGAATCGAGCAATAACGCATGTCTGAAACCACCACCAACACCGCGGTAGCCACTGCATCGCGCAGTGACCTGCGCAACGTCGCGATCGTGGCCCACGTTGACCACGGCAAGACCACGCTGGTCGACGCCATGCTCAAGCAGACCAACTCCTTTGCCGAGCACAACCACCTCGAAGACCGCGTCATGGACTCCGGTGACCTGGAGCGCGAAAAGGGCATCACCATCCTGGCCAAGAACACCACGGTGGCCTACAACGGACCGTCCTCCAACGGCGAAACCATCACCATCAACGTCATCGACACCCCCGGCCACGCCGACTTCGGTGGCGAGGTCGAGCGCGGCCTGTCCATGGTCGACGGCGTCGTCCTCCTCGTCGATGCCTCTGAGGGCCCGCTGCCCCAGACCCGCTTCGTGCTGCGCAAGGCCCTCGCCGCGCACCTGCCCGTGATCCTTCTGGTCAACAAGACCGACCGCCCCGACGCGCGGATCGAAGAAGTTGTCCACGAATCCATGGACCTGCTCCTGGGCCTGGCCTCCGACCTCGCCGACGAAGTCCCGGACCTCGACCTGGACAAGATCCTGAACGTGCCGGTTGTTTACGCCGCCGCTAAGGTCGGCCGCGCCTCCCTCGAGCAGCCCGCCGACGGCAGCGCCCCGGAAAACGAAGACCTCGAGCCGCTCTTCCGGGCCATCATCGAGCACATCCCGGCCCCGACCTACAACCCGAACGGTGTCCTGCAGGCACACGTCACCAACCTGGACGCCTCACCGTTCCTGGGCCGCCTGGCCCTGCTGCGCATCTACAACGGCACCCTGCGCAAGGGCCAGACCGTGGCCTGGGCACGCGCCAATGGCGAGCTCAAGAACGTCAAGATCACCGAACTTCTCGCGACCAAGGCCCTGGACCGCGTCCCCGCTGAGTCCGCTGGCCCGGGCGAGATCGTCGCCGTCGCCGGCATCGAGGAGATCACCATCGGTGAGACCCTGACCGACGCCGAGAACCCGCAGCCGCTGCCGCTGATCACTGTTGACGACCCGGCCATCTCCATGACCATCGGTATCAACACCTCGCCGCTGGCCGGCAAGGTCAAGGGCGCCAAGGTCACGGCCCGCCAGGTCAAGGACCGCCTCGACAAGGAACTGATCGGTAACGTCTCCATCAAGGTTCTCCCCACCGAGCGTCCCGACGCCTGGGAAGTCCAGGGCCGTGGCGAGCTTGCACTGGCCATCCTGGTCGAGCAGATGCGCCGCGAAGGCTTTGAGCTGACCGTCGGCAAGCCGCAGGTGGTTACCAAGACCGTCGACGGCAAGGTCCACGAGCCGATGGAACACATGACCATCGACGTGCCCGAAGAGTACCTCGGCGCCGTCACCCAGCTGATGGCCGCCCGCAAGGGCCGCATGACCAACATGGCCAACCACGGCACCGGCTGGTGCCGCATGGAGTTCATCGTTCCGGCCCGCGGCCTGATCGGGTTCCGCACCAAGTTCCTCACGGACACCCGCGGCGCCGGCATCGCCGCCTCCATATCTGAAGGCTACGAGC
>NZ_JBFTZW010000113.1:0-8595 GCF_056406555.1 Arthrobacter sp. P1_B4 | reverse complement strand
GATCTCCAACCGCGGAGCATTTCGGAGAAGGCGTCGTCAAAATAGGCCTGACACGACGCCTTAAACCAGCCGAACGCATCACCGAACTCAGTGGCGCATCGGTGCCTTCCGGTTCGACGTCCACACCATATACTTCTCTGAAGATGCAGTTACCTTCGAGAACGAACCGTGCTGAACTACCACCGCTTCAGTCTCGTGATGCATCGCACCAGGCGCCTGGCTCTCTACACCTTCGTGAACGTCGACGGCCGGGTCGGCCAGTCGCCCAGGCGTGATCGGGACCGGCGGTACTTCCACCCCGCCTGAAGCAGTCGGAGCAGGTCGGTGAGGATCTATGCGGATGATTTTGACCGCAGTGGTGAAGTTCGTCGGCGACATCACCTACATCCACACCTGGCAAGGATTCATCTACCTCGTCACCGTCGTCGACTGTTACTCGAAGAAGGTCGTCGGCTGGTCCATCGCCGATCACATGCGCACCGAACTCGTCGCAGATGCGCACAGGAACGCAGCCGCTACGACCCCGATCGAGCCGCTCGCGATCTGGCTCTCCGATCGGGGGCAGCGTCTATACCGCGACCGAATTCAGGGCCCTGATGGCCGGCCTGGGCGATGGGACGCACCGGTATGCTCTGGGACAACAGCATGGCCGGATCCTATTTCTCCGCCCTGAAAAACGAGCCCGGAGCGACGTCGTTCGCTACATCGAAGGGTTCTACAGCAGCCGGCGCCGTCACTCCGCGCTCGGATGCCGGCGGCCCAACGAAGACCGCCATGGATATCAACAGCCAGCCTTGGCAACGTAGAAGAATCCACCAATTCCGCTGTCCGAAATCCCCATGGCAACTTAGATCAGGGTCCGCCAGCGTTCGGCTACGGGTCAGGAGACGGCCCCTGGGTAGCAGCACTCGGCTGCGGCACTTCACCGCTCGACTAGCACCACCCTGCCTGCTTCAAGCCGGTACTCGAACGCTTCATGGAAGGCAGCCAGGACCACATCACCCAAGCTTGGCAACAAGGATTCTTGCGTGTGGGGCGGAAAATCGTTGTCCCAGAACCCCTGGCCGTCGGCGGTCGCGGAGTCATTGAGTAGCAGGAACTTGGCAACCACGACCCCCGGCGAGGACTCGGCCTGGAGAGCTTGGTCGTTGAAATGCGGTTCGCCCACGAGGAATCCATCTTGTAGATGCGGCCGCGGCGCGGAAGGCGGACACACTGCGCTAAGCCGGACCGCGACGGGGCCAACGGACTCATCCTCAGGAACGTCGTCGAGGTCTGAGATGAATGGTGGCATCGCCGTGACGTAGAGATAGCCCTCCGGCTTGGCCTCCTCGGTCCCGAGAGCGAAGGAGGCAGCCACTCGGAGCGAGCCCGTGAAGTCAAGCACAGGAGTGGGCCATAATTCGTAGTGTTGGATGACCGCCCAAGGAGCCAGCCGATAGGCATCTCGGTCGCGAAAACGGTCGAACGGTCGATGCCGAGGCAACTTGTCACGAAGGACAGCCCCGATGCGGCTGGACATCACGTCCAACGCGTCCCAGTAGTACTGCCGATCGTCGCGAAGATCAACCTTCTCACCTTCGCGCCACGGGACATTCCAGGTGTCTCGGAGAAGTGTCGGCCGGAGCGGGAAGTCCTCTGTCTGACCGCGGAAGAGGAGATGGTGCTTCTTGTTCATGACGTTCAGGAACGCAACGATTCTCACCAGTTCGCGAAAAGTTGTGACCTCATACGTCTCGATCGGGATGAGTTCGCCAGGCGGCAGCTTCTGCGACCGGAGGCTAGTGGGCGCCTTCTCTTCCCAGAGTCGCCAAGCGCCGATGCCGTAGTACAAGTTCTCTTCACTGGCGACTGTATTTGTGGACATATTGCCCCCTCTGTGGCTGCGCCACCAAGCTGTGTGATGCGGCTAACTTCTGACCAACGCTAGGCGGGCCTGCTGGTCAAGCGTTGCCGAGGACTGCCTGCACCATTGTCAGACTCAACCCAGCTCTGGCGTGGACGAACCGTCAAGGACGCTGGGCTGTCACTTTCAGCTTGGTTTGGCGGGTTTTCATCAGTACCAAATGGCGGTGCCGGGCTCTCAAGCCCCGACATCGCCGGGATCCCTGCGTCAGTTGCAGCAAAACCGCCATTCCAAACCTTCAGCGGGTTCCCATAGCGGCGAGAACTGCATTAACCACGGGACGACCAGTGACGTCATTGTGTTCGGTGATGAATTTATCCGCGTTGAGGTTGTACACGTTGCCCGGCCGGAAACTGTAGCCTGGTCCGACGGCGACCGCACGGAGTTCGGTCTCGTCCAAGCTCACTTCCGGGGTGTGTTGCGCGCCGTTCCGGCCCATGCCGCCGTAGGGATCGTCCTGGTCACCGAGTCCCGTGGAGTTGTCGCGCGCGATGCGCGAGGCGAGCGGGTAGGCGATGCCGACGGCCAGGTCGTTCTTCGTGTGCGTGATGACGACGGGCCCCGAGATGAGGGTACGGTCCAGGATTCGGCGGAACGCCCCGTCGTTTCGGCCATCAAACTTCCGGCCCAGGCCGTTGTGGGAGTAGGCGGCCTGCAGCAGGGTCATGGTTACGGGAGCATCTCCTGGCTCGATCATTGAGGCAGCCGCCGTCACGAGCCGGCCGCCGAAGCTGTGGCCGACCAGATGCACGGGCAGTTGCGGATACCTCTCCCGTACCCGCAGGAGCAACGAAGCCAAACCAGTCCTGCCCACTGTGGCCGCCCTGGCCTTCATCTGGTAGTACGTGCCGAAGTTCGTGATGCGCCGCGCCGCGGCCTTGGTCCCGGACAGCAAGTCCCCCAAGAACGCCGCACCGCCGTCCGACACAGCCGCGACCCCGCCTTCGCCGACCGGCAGGTCCACCGGCACCCCGACCGAGAACGCGTCGAACAACTCCTCGGGATCCCGGTCGAAGAATTCATAGGAACCGTCGTCTTCGTGCGCCTCATCGGGGTTCAGTACGCTGCGAATCCTCAGGACGAACTCGCGCCTCGCGCTCTCGGACGTCTCCAGTTGGTCGATCAGGGCGGTCGCTTGGTCGATGTTTCCGGCTCGGGCCGAGTCTTCGCCGGCCTCGCCGAGGCGGTCGGGATCGTGCTTGAGGGCTGAAAGTGCGCGCAGCAACGCCCGGTCGTTCTCGGCATTTGCTGAGGCGACGCCGCCACCGGGGATGAGGTCGGCGTCGGTGAACTTCTTGCTCGGCCAGAACACTCGCAGGACAGCCAGCTTAGGCGCAGCACCGTCCGCCGCGCGCTCCTGCAACTGGGCGAGATTTGCCAGGAAAGCGTCGTACAACTTTTCTGCGTCCGCCTTGTCGTTATTCCAACCGTGGGACAGCACCAGCAGGTCCGAGGCGTCACGGAGCCCGGAGAGCAGTGACGCTGCCTGTTCTTGGTCGAAGACCGAGCCGTCCCTGCGGAACTCGACATCAAACTGTCCGACGATCATACGAAGCCCTCCTATATTGACTGAATTGCCCTCATGAGGTCGACCAGGCCATGGCCCTCGAAGTACCGCTCCCGCCCAAGCGGGGTCGCGGCGCTGAGAAACGTCTTCTTCACCTCGAGCGGGCGACCGATGAACTCCCGCCGGATGGAGAGGAACGCAGCAATCGCGCCCGACACATGCGGAGCCGCCATGCTGGTACCGCTATCTTCGACGTAGTAGGCCCGTTTCTGTCGCCCCTTCGGTCCGGTGTCTTCAGCGGCTGCGGGGGCATCGCCGTTGGGCGTGCCCTGTCCCCACGAGGCACCCGGTGCCGCTGAGGTGCTGTCCCCGCCCGTGGCCGGCGCGGGCTCCAGCATCCCCCACGCCTTGCTTAGCCCGGAACCTGCGGCACAGGAGATGATGCGCTCTCCCGGCGCGACCAAGTCGGGTTTGAGCCTGCCGTCCCCGGTCGGCCCCTTCGAGGAAAAGTAGGAAATTCCGAACGTGTGCGGTGCCTCCCGGTGGGTCGAGCCCACTGTGATGGCGTCCTCGGCGTTTCCCGGATCGTTGATGGTATTCGACAGCCCCACCCGGGTGATCCTGGTACCTGCACTTAGGCTTGAGTAGCCGGTGTTACCCGCCGCGGTGACCACGACCACCCCCGCCCGCACCAGCCGGTTGACCTCCGTGCAGAGCGGGCTCTGACCGCAGGCGAACATCTCGGCGTCGAACTCGTAGCCGACGCTCAGGTTCACCCCCTGCACGCGCAGAAGCTTGGGGTTGTCATTCAGCCGTTCCCGGATGTATTCCAAGGCCCGGACGATGTTACTCGATCTGCCTGCACCGTTCTCGTCCAGCGCACGCAAGCTGACAAGCCTGCATTCGGGCGCGACGCCGTGGAAACGCTGGCGCTCACGGTCGCTCTGGATAACCCGCTGCCGTGTGCTGGTTCTGAGTTTGGGCCGATTCTCATCCTCATCGCCGGAAGCGATGTTCTGTCGCCTCTCCAGCACTACGATCTCGACGTCTCCGGGCGCTCGACCGGCGATAATCCCGGCGACGTGGGTGCCGTGCCCGAGCGGATCCTGCAGCGCGTGCGTGCGGTGCTCCTGCAGCCGGCGCTGCCGCTGCTCCTCGGTAAGGGGCGGACCGTCCACGGCTTCCTCGTCGGGATCGTCTAACTGCTGACCGTTTACGGGTGTGAAACACCGGTGAAGGTTACGCACCCGAGGGTCACAGAGCGCGTGGTCGCTATCCGACCCGAACTGCCAGTGGCTGGCGTCAATGCCGGAATCGATCACGGCCCATGTGATATTCTCGCCGGTCGCATCGAATGAACGCAGGGCCGCGTCGGCTTTAATCGTGGAGAGCGACCTCGTGATACTCGCCTGAACGGGGAAATCCGGCCAGAGCCTGTAGACGGACCGATAGGTGAAATCATCCATCCCTTGGTTCGCGCCCTGGCCGGCCTCTCTGTGGGCTCGCTCGACGGCGACTTCCTCGTCCGCGGCGATCAGCTTCTTCCACTCGTCGAGCTTCATTTCGCACCGGAAATATGTCTTCGAGATCTTCACCAGATGCCAAGGCGGGCCAGCCGCGCTCTCACCCTCCGGCACGAGGGCATTCTTGAACAGGTTCACGAACGCGGTCGCCGCCCCGGCGAGGCCATTCATGTGCTGCACGTTCAGCTCCACCATGTAGGGCCCTCGGTCCTCCGGTGTTTCGCCCAAGYCCCACCGCTTGCGGTGCTCATCGTCTTCAAGCTCCGGTGGAACGGTTACCTGAGAAAGACGGTCGCCCTGGAAATCACCCTGCTCGACAGGGCCATTCCCTCCAAGACTGCCCCTATTGCCGTCGCCCGGGACCGAGGCGTCTGTGGGTCCTCGCTCCATGAGCTCGTGCACGATCTCTGAGGTGGAAAGCCCGGCAAAAGCGCCCAACCGGTCCCGCACGGCTTGCAGGTCGGGCCGCAGCTCTGCGGGGCCGCGCTCGGCCAGGGCGTGAAGGAATTCATTGGCCTCGCCGGCTGTCTCCGGGGCCAGGATGGCACCATTGTCGGTCACCTGCGCCCCGGCAGCGGTCACGAGGCGCGCGGCACGCCCGGCCAGCTCGGGATCCTCCAGCACGAGGCTGATCAGCGGTGCCTGGAGCTGTTCAAACAGTGCGATCCAGCTCCGTCCTTGCTCGGTGCCGCCGAGTTCGTCCCTGGCCCGGCGCAGCGCAACGACCTCCGTGTCGCGGTCTAGCAGCTTCGAGCCGATCAGCTCGATGGCGCAGATGGACTGCTGGAGCAGTTCCAGCAGACCCGACTCGACCTCCCGCTTGACCGGTTCGGGATTGGCAGGGTGGAAGGATTCGGCCACGCTGCCCTGCCAGGGGCCGGCCTCGAGGGTGAAGCCGTAGGTCTTGTGCTGCGCACCGTCGGCAATGTGGCGTGCGTAGGCATAGTCGCTCAGCGTCCCCGTGGTGGGATACAAGCCGAGCCCGGATTCCCTGGTGTATTGTCGGCCGCGCACGTCGGCGATGGCCTGAACAATGCGGTCTCCGACGCTTTCGAAGCGCGTCAGGTCCCGCGGCGTCATGTACTCGGCGTAACTCGGGTCCGTGATTGGCTGGCAGGCAGTCGTCGGCAGGGTGGTGAACCCCTTCGTTGGGTCCGTCGTCTGGGTCGGTGCGTGTCCCCAGGGGTGGAGCACTAATTCGGAATAGGAATGCACGTCGGCGAAGCAATCGATGCCGCGGGAATCGAGCAGGTGCTGGACGTTGCGGGTCTCGGGCTCCGAAAACACGGACGGTCCGCAATAGACCTCCGAGCACGGGTCGCAGGAGGTCTGCCCTTCTGTGACGCCCCAGAGGAGGTCCGCATTGCGGTTCAGGTCCACCCCGTCACAGGGGGTCCCCGGGTTGTCGCGCCGGTTCTTGCGCCACAGGCTATCGACGGTCATCACGAAGTGGCGGCCGTCCGGGTTCACGCAGGGCAGCAGGTACACATCAAGAGTCTCCAGGATCAGTTTGACATCGGCGGCCGGCCAGATCCGGCCGCCGAGGACCACGTCGCTTCCTGTCCGGTAGCTGGCCACGAGGTCGACGGCCAGTTCGATGAGCAGGTCCGGGTTCATCAGTTCGCGCGCGTGCGTGCCGCCCACCAGCAACACGCACCGGCGGTTGTCCCCGCCGCCGGCACGGAGCCGCAGGGCACGGACCGGCCGGCCCTGGACCGAGGACTCGGGCAGCGTGAATTGCGTGCAGAGCTGCGGATGGGTCGCCGCGAGGGTGCTGCCGGTGGTATCGAGTTGGGAAACCGTGCGGTACATCAGACCTCTCCCTCCTGCTCCGTGCCGCCAAGGCGTTCCTCGAGCCAGGCGGCCGCGGCGTCGTCGTCCATGATCAGCGAGGGGTCCAGYGGACCTGCGGGTGCGGCCTGGACGATTGTGACTTCGAATCCGCTCCCGACGAGACGGGCCGCCTCATCCRTGTCGACCAGCAGCCGGACCCCTCCCTCCGGATCGGGCACACGGTCCAGGTCCATGTCCGCCACCCGGCGCATGTCCATCCTTTCCGCAGCCCCGGCCCCGGCACCGGCACGGACAATGACCTCGTACCTTGCCTTCGCCTGGTCAGCCTCTTGGGGAGTATCCTCGCCAGCCATCACCGGCCTCCCTTCCTGAAGCAGGGCTTCATCCGGCCCGGCAGTACGTGAGCCTGCCGACTCGGTTCTCCCGAAAATGGAACAATTCTTTGTTCGGCTGCTTGCCGGCCCAAGCCTGGCATGGACAGCATGTGTCGTCAGCCACCCCCAGTCTGCGTAGATGCCGTTACTTGGGCGTTACAAGTGTTGGAGGGAGGCATCCCGGCGGCATCGATCCAGGTGTCGGCTCCGGCCAGGTCGGCGCACCTGTACCGGCTCTTGGCGGTTGGTGGAGAAAGTGTTTCCCGGGTGAGTGTCATGCCGCCGTCCGGACGGCACTTCTCATGAGGATAATCGATTTGTAGTTGCCGGAGTTCCGGTAGCCGCGGGCGGTTCGTTTGATGTGCTTGATTCCCGTGTTATTCGCCTCGACCTTGCCGGTTTTGGCGCCGATGACGATGATTACCTCAATCTCCTTCCACCAGCGGCACTCCGTGCGGTAGAGCTTGTTCGTCTCGGGCCGTCCTGCCGCCGCAACGAGGACCGGAGTTCGTCTTTCGCTGCGGCGGCCTCGACCAGGGAGATGGTGCGCAGCAGGATCCGCAGCTGTTCCTTGACCTTCCATACTGCCTGCACCTTGCCGGTGGCGTCATCGGCGTCGAAGACCGCTTCGAGCCGGTGGGCTGCAGTGTCGGGGAGCGTCTCGCCGGCGCGCACGAGCAGCATCCGGTGCGCCCAGGCCATGTCGATACTCCGGCCGCGGCGGCCCTTGACCTGTTGGGAGAGGTTCTGCCGCGCCTCGGTCACCACCTGATTGGCGAGGGAGACCAGATGGAAGTGATCAACCGCGACAGCGATCCGGGGAAGCCACATCCGGAACGCCGCGGACAGGTCGATCGCGACGACCTGCACGCCGAGCCGCCACTGGAGCGGTCGGGCGAAGAGCCAGTCGCCGACGCTCTTGTGGTCCCTGCCGTCCACGACGCCCAGGACCTGGCCTCTGTCCAGATTCAAGATGGTGGTCATCCACGGTTCGTGCCGGATCCACTAGCTGGACTCAGCATCACGGAAATACCGCACGGACCGGAACCGGTGCTCATCGATCCCCAGCAGCCGCGGACTCAGCTCATCCACCTCGAACAGCGTCAGGAAGCAGGCTTCGGTCAGCGCTGCACGGACTAACCACCAGGACACAGCGAACGCGGCGGCGGTCTCGGACACTGCCCGGCGGACCGGACAACCACATCAACTACGTGGCCCCGGAGCCTTCCGGTGAACCGTGCGCCGCGAGGGATCTGGGTCGTGGATTCAGAGAACGAGAGCCGGGCGCAGACCGGTTCATCGCAATACCAGCGGGATTTGGACCACAGGACCTGGACGGCGACAGGGATGTCACGGGTCCGCTGAGCGCCGTTCCTTCCGCCGTGCCGCAACGACACCACACGTCGTGCAGCCCGGAGGCTGGTCGGTTTCGACAATAATCTGGCGTTGTCCGTCCGCCAGGACGCTGACGGACTCGACGCAGTAGTCAGG
>NZ_JBFTZW010000112.1:0-8612 GCF_056406555.1 Arthrobacter sp. P1_B4 | reverse complement strand
GTGCAAAGGCCAATGAAAACTACCACCGCTTTGGCGACGCGGAAGCGACCGCGACCCTGGACAAGTTGGCGGCAACGGCAGAGCCGGCAGCGCAGAAGACCCTCGTCAATTCCCTGGAGGCACGCTTCAATGACGTAGCCCCGGTGATCCCGCTGTTCTCCGGCCCGGCGTGGGGCGCCTACACCGATCAGCGATTCACGGGCTGGCCGAGCAACGACAACCCGTATGCCACTCTCTCGGCACGCTCCGCCACCACAGTGCTGGTTCTGACCTCACTCAAGCCTGCGCAGTAGCCATCTGGTGGCTGTTCGGGGCAACCGGCCCCGGACAGCCACCATGGCCGCCGCACACACGGCACCTGCACCGTTACCACCTGCCGGACCCGGACCGATCCCCGGGCGGCGCAACAATCATCAAGAAAGAAGCGGAATCATGGTATTCCTCCTCCGCCGCCTGGGGTTCTACATCATCGCCTTCTGGGCCTGCATCACCTTGAATTTCTTCCTCCCCAGGCTGATGCCCGGGGACCCTGTCAGCCGAATGTTTTCCCAAGTGCAGTCTCAGATGCGCCCGGACCAGGTGGATGCGCTCCGGCGGCTCTTCGGCCTGGACGACCGGCCCCTGTGGGAGCAGTACCTCGCCTACATCGGCAACATCTTCCGCGGGGACATGGGCATCTCGCTCTCCCGGTTCCCTTCCCCCGTTTCGGAGGTGATCGCATCACAAATCGGGTGGACCCTCCTGCTGGGCGGCACCTCCCTGGTTATTGCCGTCATTCTGGGCAATTTCCTCGGCATTCTGGCAGCGTGGCGTCGCGGAAAGTTCCTGGATTCGGTCTTTCCCCCGTTGCTGATCTTTGTCGGATCATTTCCCTATTTTTGGCTGGCCATGGCCGCTCTATATCTGTTCGGGATAACCCTGGGCTGGCTGCCCCTGAGCCATGCCTTCTCCACAGGCCTCAGCCCCTCGTTCTCCCTCGAATACATCAGCGACGTAGCCACTCACCTCATCCTTCCGGCCCTGACCATCGTCCTGGTCTCCATCGGCGGCTGGATGCTGGGGATGCGCAACACGATGATCGCCACCACCGCTGAGGACTACATCACGATGGCCCGGGCCAAGGGACTCCGTCCGGCACGGATCATGTTCCAGTACGCGGCCCGCAACGCCATGCTGCCCTCCGTGACGTCGTTCGGCATGTCCCTTGGATTCGTCGTCGGCGGCGCTCTCCTCACCGAAACCGTATTCGCGTACCCGGGCATCGGCTACCAGCTTCTGACCTCCGTCCAGGCGCTGGACTACCCGCTGACCCAAGGCATCTTCCTCACCATTACCGCCGCCGTGCTGGCAGCTAACTTCCTGGTCGACATCATTTACGTACGGCTGGACCCCCGGGTCCGGGTCAGCTAGAAACAGGTCCCCCATGTCACTTACAGACTCAACACCCGCCACAATCACCGCGGCCGGCAACCCCACCGTTCAGATACCTGAACCTCCTTCCCCCGGACGCCTGGTTCATGGAGGATTCGTCCACGGCATCCTCACGAACAAGAAGGCCCTCTTCGGACTGGCCATCCTGGTGCTATTTGCCCTCCTGGCGCTGCTGGCCCCTCTCCTGGCACCGGGGAACCCCTCCGACTTCGGCCCCGAAGCATCCCTGGCACCATCCGCGGACCACCTGCTCGGAACCACTTCCAAAGGCCAGGACGTGCTCGCCCTCACCCTGTGGGGATCGCGAAGCTCATTGGCCGTCGGATTCACCGTAGGTCTGGCGGCGACCTTCATCGGCTGCCTCGTCGGCATAGCCTCCGCGTACTTCGGCAAAGCCATCGACGAACTGCTCTCGCTGCTGACCAACATATTCCTGCTCATCCCCGGGCTTCCGCTCCTCGTGGTTCTGGCCGCATTCCTGCCGCCGGGGCCCGTCACCGTCGTCATCGTCCTGATCATCACGGGCTGGGCAGGCAGCGCCCGGGTCCTCCGCTCCCAGGCCCTGTCCCTGCGCAGCAAGGACTTCGTCGCTTCGGCCGTCGTGACCGGCGAGAAAGCATGGCGCATCATGTTCCGGGAGATCCTGCCCAACATGGCCTCCATCGTGATGAGCACCCTGCTGGGCTGCGTCATCTACGGCATCGGCGCCCAGGCAGGCCTGGAGTTCCTGGGGCTCGGCGACACGGGGTCCGTCAGCTGGGGAACCAACCTCTATTGGGCAAACAACGACGGCGCGCTCATGACCGGCGACTGGTGGGTGCTCCTGCCCTCCGGCGGCGCCATCGCCGTCGTCGCATTTGCCTTGGCCATGATCAACTACGCCGTTGATGAAATCACCAACCCTCGCCTGCGCGTGGAAAAGAAAGGCTGACAGATGGAAACCCTGACTGAACTGGAACGGGGAAACATCGGTCCTGCCGCCGCCGGCCCCGTGCTGAGCGTGAAGAACCTGCAGGTCCAATACACGGCGGAAAGCGGAAACGTCACCGCCGTGGATGGTGTCAGCTTCGACATCGGCGCCGGAGAAGTGTTCGGCCTCGCCGGTGAATCAGGCTGCGGCAAGTCGACCATCGCAAACGCGATCATGCGGCTCCTGCAGACCCCGGCAAAAATCACAGGGGGCTCCATCGAGCTCGCCGGAAGGAATCTCCTGGACCTGGGCGAGGAAGAACTGCGACGTACCCGCTGGCGCGACGTGGCCATGGTCTTCCAAAGCGCGATGAACTCCCTGAACCCCGTCATGACCATCGGAGATCAGATCGTCGATGTCTTCACCACGCACGAAAAAATGTCCAAGCAAGCCGCCCGCGAACGCGCCGTGGAGCTGCTGAAACTTGTCGACATCAGCCCGGACCGCCTCAAGTCCTACCCGCACCAGCTCTCCGGCGGAATGCGTCAGCGGGCAGTGATCGCGATAGCGCTGGCGCTTAAACCCTCTCTCCTCATCATGGACGAACCCACCACTGCCCTGGACGTGGTCGTCCAGCAGGAAATCATGCACCAGATCAAAGAACTTCAGCAGCAGCTGGGTTTTTCCATTCTGTTCATCACCCACGACATCTCACTCATGGTCGAACTCTCCCACCGCATGGCTGTGATGTATGCAGGAAAGCTGGTCGAGGTCGCTCCCTCCAAGACGATGCTGGACAACCCGCTTCACCCTTACACGAACGCACTGATGGGAGCGTTCCCTCCGCTGACCGGACCGAGAGTGGAGCTGATTGGTATCCCGGACGCCCCGCCGAACATGGCCCATCCCCCCACCGGGTGCCGCTTCCACCCCCGGTGCCCGCTTGCTATCGACTCCTGCCGCACCATCGAACCCCCGCTCCTTCCAGGAGCCGAAAACCACGAGGCAGCCTGTCTGCTCGTACCCGGATATGTCGTCCCCCGCGAAAGGTCACGCCGATGAGCCCCGCATACAGCACCTCATCCCTCCCAGGAGCGGCGACCGCGCCCCTGGTTCAGGTACGCAACCTGAGCAAGGACTATCAGCTTGGAAGTTTCCCGTTCCGTTCGACCGTACGTGCGGTCAACGACGTCTCCTTCGACATCAACCGCGGCGAGATTGTGGCACTCGTCGGGGAATCCGGCAGCGGAAAGAGCACCATCGCCCGGATCCTCGCCCGCCTCGAGCAGCCCACAGGCGGCCAGCTCATCCTCGACGGACAAGACATATTTGCCACCGAACGCCGCCGGGCGTCAATGAGATACCGCAGCAAGGTCCAGATGGTCTTCCAGGACCCCTTCGGATCCCTCAACCCGGCACACCGCATCGAGCACTTCCTGACGCGTCCCCTGCAGCTTCACGGAGAAAACGACAGCCCGCGTGCCCTCAAACTCAAGCTGTGTGAACTAATGGCAACAGTCGGTCTGGGCGAGCAGATGCTGGACCGATACCCCCATCAGCTGTCCGGCGGACAGCGGCAGCGCGTCGCCATCGCCAGAGCCCTGGCCGTGGAACCGGAAATCATACTGGCCGACGAACCCACCTCGATGCTCGACGTCTCGGTCCGCATCGGAATTCTCAATCTGATGCGCAAACTCCGCGATGAACGGGGCGTGTCCATGCTTTACATCACCCACGACCTCGCCTCCGCACGCTACATCGCGGACACAACCATGGTGATGTGCGCCGGGGACCTGGTCGAGGGTGGCGAGAGCATCGAGCTGATGGCCGCCCCTCATCACCCGTACACACAGTTGCTGCTCTCCGCCGTACCCGACGCCCGCAGAACCCAGACCGTCCGCCCACCGAAGAGGGACGCCACAGGGCGGAACGCTCCCCGGGGCACCGGCGAACGGATCGCCCTGAGCAAATCCCATTGGGCGCTCAAAGTACCGGACCCTGCCCACTGACGGCCCCAAATCCGCCGTCCGAGAGGCCGCTTTCCCCGCGGAATCAGACCCGCACAGCTCCATTGGCTGTCGAAAACCCAGAAAGAATCCATGATGAACCCCCCTGCCACACTGTCCGTCCTACCCGAGGTGATCGTTGTCGGCGAAGCACTTATCGATGTGGTCCACAYGGGGAACGGCGCCACCGAGCACCCGGGGGGCTCCCCCGCCAACGTGGCCTACGGACTCGCCCGTCTCGATGTTTCAACCGGGTTCCTGACCTCAATCGGTACCGATAGCCGGGGAGTTGCCATCAGCAGCCATCTCAGCGGCGCAGGCGTCTATATCCTTCCGGGCTGCCAGTCCACGGCCTCTACATCGACCGCCACGGCAACACTGGCCGCCGACGGGTCCGCAACCTACACTTTCGACCTCGCCTGGGACCTCCCACCGGTTGCCCCGGCGTACCTCCCCACGCTCCTGCACACCGGGTCGATCGCCAGCTTCCTCGCCCCGGGGGCCTCAGGGGTGAAATCCCTCCTGCAGGACTGCGCAGGAACCAGCACCGTCACCTATGACCCGAACATCCGACCCGAACTGCTCGGCAGCCACCACGAAGCCAGAACCATCTTCGAAGAGCTCGTTCCCCTCACGGACGTCGTGAAACTCAGCGACGAGGACGCAGCATGGCTGTATCCGCGCAATTCGCCGGAGGAGGCTGCCCGCCACATACGCGGACTGGGCACGGACCTGGTCGTGGTCACCCGCGGATCAGAAGGATCCTTCCTGCTCACCGCAGACACAGAAATCAGTGTCCCCTCCGTGGAAACCGTTGTCGCGGACACCATCGGGGCAGGAGATGCCTACATGGCGGCCCTCATTCTGGGGCTGCTGACCCGAGGCGGCGAGGGCCTGGCTCCGCCCGTTCTTGAAAAGATCGCCCGCATGGCATCCATGGCAGGCGCCATAACTGTCGGCCGTCCAGGGGCGGACCTGCCCTCCTTGGCTGAAATGCAAGCCCTGGTCAGCTGACCACCACTTTCCGTCTTCAACACCGCGGCCAATCTGACGATCACCGTCAGATCCTGGCCCTTTCCTTGCCCCATTCCGAACCTGAAACGAGTGCACCTCCCATGACGGCCGTGACCACCACACACCCGGAAGCCTTCCGGCCCGCCCTGCATTACACAGCCCGAAACACCTGGCTCAATGATCCCAACGGACTGATCTACCATCAGGGCCTCTACCACCTCTACTACCAAAACAACCCGTTTGGAGACACCTGGGGAAACATGTCCTGGGGCCACGCGACGTCGGAGAACCTCACCGACTGGACCGAACAGCCTGTCGCGATTGCCTGCGACGAGCGGGAGGACATCTTCTCCGGCAGCATCGTATTCGACAGCCAAAACAGCAGCGGACTCGGCACCGAATTGGCGCCACCGCTGGTGGCCATTTACACCAGCGCCTACAAGGCGCCTTCTCCGCTGCACGGCGTCCAGGCGCAATCACTGGCCTACAGTCTGGACGGCGGCTTCACCTGGAAAAAATACGCTGGCAATCCCGTACTCAGCCGCAACTCGGCCAACTTCCGTGACCCCAAGGTTTTCCGCTACGACGGCGGGGCCGGCTCCTACTGGGTAATGGCGGCCGTCGAAGCCCACGACTACAAAGTAGTCCTCTACAAGTCCGAAGACCTGAAAACGTGGGAACACCTCAGTGATTTCGGCCCCGCCAACGCCACCGGCGGAATCTGGGAGTGCCCGGACCTGTTCGCTTTGCCGGTGGACGGCAATCCACTGGAGCTGAAGTGGGTTCTGACGGTGAATCTGAACCCCGGCGGCCCGAACGGCGGTTCAGCCGGGCAATACTTCACAGGGGACTTCGATGGCGTCCAATTCATCTCCGACTCCACCATCACCAGCGGGGAGCAGGACCCCGACCGCCTACAGGAGTACAACTGGCTGGACTGGGGACGGGACTATTATGCCGCCGTCTCCTTCAGCGACGCCCCCGACGGCAGGCGGATCATGGTCGGCTGGATGAACAACTGGGACTACGCCAATCAGATCCCGACTTCACCCTGGCGGAGCCCCATGTCTCTGCCCCGGGAACTCTCCCTGGCCACCGTTGGCGGCCGCACCAGACTAATCCAGAACGTCGTCGAGGAAGCCGTATGCCCCAATCAGGCGCCGGCAGTTCAGGACGGCCCCATCCATCTGGCAGAGGAAACGCGCCCGCTCCCAGCCGCCACGGGCACGGTTCAGCTCATCGAAGCCGAGTTCACGCCTGGGACGGCCGAAGAATTCGGCCTCATCGTTCGAGGGAGCGGCACGGAAGGAACCCGAATCAGCATCAACCCCGCCCAGGGCCGACTCATCCTCGACCGGACCGCCTCCGGCGACACCGGCTTCCACGATGGATTCGCCTCCGTCGATACCGCCCCCATCAGCGCCCGGGACGGCCGATACGGCCTGAAGATCTACGTCGACCACTGCTCCGTTGAGGTCTTCGCCCAACACGGCGAACTCGTGCTTACGGACCTGATCTTCCCGGACGAAACAAGCACCCGAGTCTCCATTTACGCCCGCGGCGGCTCGGCCACAGTCGAGAGCCTGAGGATCACGCCCCTGGTATAGGCCGGCATCCCACACGACGCAGCCGCACGCCGGAATACGGTCTTAGCAACAAGATATGGAAGGCACCCCAGCATGGAATACCGCAAACTTGGTTCATCCGGGATGTACATCAGCGAACTGGCCTACGGGAACTGGGTCACCCACGGTGAGCAGATCGACCAGGACGAGGCCACGGCCTGCGTCCGGGAGGCGCTGGACCTGGGCATTACCACGTTCGACACCGCCGATGCCTACGCCGGCACCCGCGCGGAACACACCCTCGGTGAAGCGCTAGCCGGTGTGCGGCGCGAAAACGTCGAGATCTTCACCAAGGTCTACTTCCCCACCGGCAAGGGCCGGAACGACCGCGGGCTGTCGCGCAAGCACATCATGGAATCCATCAACGGCTCCCTGAAGCGGCTGCAGACCGACTACGTGGACCTCTACCAGGCCCATCGCTATGACTACGAGACGCCGCTGGAAGAGACGATGCAGGCCTTCGCCGACGTCGTCAGGCAAGGAAAAGCCCTGTATATCGGCGTCTCCGAATGGACTGTGGACGAAATCCGCGCCGGCGCCGCCCTCGCCCGGGAACTGGGCATCCACCTGATCTCCAACCAGCCCCAGTACTCCCTGCTCTGGCGGGTCATCGAAAAGAAAGTCGTCCCCACCTGCGAGGAGCTGGGCCTGGGACAGATCTGCTGGTCACCCATGGCCCAAGGCGTCCTGACCGGAAAATACGTTCCCGGCCAAGAGGCCCCGGCAGCATCCCGCTTCACAGGCGAGAACGGCAAGATCAAGTCAGACAACCGCTACCTGACCGAAGACATCCTCAGCCGCATCCAGCAGCTCAAACCGCTCGCCGCTGACGCCGGCCTTTCCATGCCCGCACTCGCCGTCGCCTGGGTACTGCAAAACCCCAACGTCTCAGCAGCCATCGTCGGAGCCTCACGCCCGGACCAGCTCAAAGACACCGCAACCGCAGCCGGAGTGAAACTGGCCCCCGCCCTGCTGGCACAGGTCGACGAAGTCTTGGACCCGGTCATTGAACGTGACCCCGCAAAAGTGGAGTCACTCCCGGCCCGCCCATGACATCGCGGGTAGCTGTGACGGACGAGCACATCGGTTACGGCAAACACGATGTGTCAGCCCGCGCCGGGAAAATCCGGCAACCGCGACCGCTCCAAAACCGTGATGACTGATATCGGGCCGGGCGAGATCCCAATTGTCGCTGAGTCCGAAAGGCTCTCACGGCCGGGAAATCGCGGCGCACTTCGCTGAGGTGTTCGGCCCAGGCCATCAAAGGACACTATTTAGCGGACTTCCCAGGTCATTGGGGGATGGCCGAGTGGCATCACCGGCTGCGGGCTCTGCGGTGGCCTTCATCGTCCGCTACACGTCAAGATCCGCTCCGGACCCACCGCTATACGGACACGCCCGGGAGGGCTCCGATTGCCATATTGAATTCTTCCAGGGTTGGGGGGTTCGCTCCCGGGCGCTGGACGGTAATGGCTGCGGCTGCAGCTGCGGTGTGTCCGAACTGCTCCAGGACAGCTGGGGCGAAGCATTTCGGTTCCTCGGGTGAGAAAGCCCAGAATCAGTCCTACGATCATAAGTCCCGGCCACCTGGGGAGACCGGTACCGGCTGCCCTTTATGTCGGGGGC
>NZ_JBFTZW010000111.1:0-8714 GCF_056406555.1 Arthrobacter sp. P1_B4 | reverse complement strand
CAAGAAGGCAGCCCACGGCATGGAAAAGACGGCGAAACAGAACGTCGCCAAGGCCCACACCCGCGACAGCCTGCAGGCACTCTCCAAGCTCGCCGAGCGGGTGGACGGGGAGTACCGGATCGTCAGCCAGCCGCCGATCGTCATTCCCTCGCGGGAGCTGGGTGAATCGTTCGGCATGTCTGCGGATGGGATTCAGAAAGCGGTTCGTGAGCAGCTCCGTTCCTACCGGGCCACGCTGCCGGACGACCGACGAATCTTGCTGGAGCGCTTCGAAGTCATCGATGTCGCCCGCAAGGTCGTGGGCGTCGGCAGTGTCGGCACGCGGGCGTTCATCGCCTTGCTCCAGGGCCGGGATGAGCAGGATCCGCTGTTTCTTCAGGTCAAGGAGGCGACGAGGTCGGTGCTCGAGGACCACTTACCGAAGAGCAAGTTCAAGCAGCCGGGCGAGCGTGTGGTGCAGGGCCAGCGGATGATGCAGGCCGCGAGCGACATCTTCCTGGGATGGACCAAGGGGGTACAGGACAACCGGTACCTATATTGGCGCCAACTGCGTGACATGAAGGGCTCAGCCATTGTGGAAGGGATGAAGCCGCTCGGCATGACCTTCTATGCCGACGCCTGCGGCTGGACGCTGGCGCGGGCCCACGCCCGGTCCGGCGACCCCATCGCGATCGCGTCCTACCTCGGTAAGAGTGACAAGTTCGAACGCTCCATCACCGACTTCTCCGAGCGGTACGCGGACCAGAACGAAAAGGACTACGAGGCCTTCGCCGATGCGGTTCGCTCGGGGCGGCTGGAAGCCACTGAGGGCCTCTGATTCCGGATGTTCAGCAGAAGGCGCCGCCGTGGGTGAACGGCTCGAAGGACGGCAGGTTTCGCTCTGGCTCGCCACAACCGGTACCACCCGCTATCCCTCCCTGGACACGGATCTTGAGGTCGACGTCGCCGTCGTCGGGGGAGGGATCGCCGGCCTGACGGCGGCGCTGGCCCTCAAACGCGCCGGCAGCACCGTCGCGGTCCTGGAGGCAGCCCGCATTGGCACCGGCGTTACGGGGCACACCACCGGCAAAGTCACCTCACTGCACCGGCTGGCCTACACCGAACTCGCGGACCGGCACGGACCGGACGTCGCGGGCACGTACGGGCGGGCCAACCAGGCCGCCATCGAGCACATTGCGCGTGTCGTCGCGGAGGAGGGCATCGACTGCGACTTCCGCAGGGTGTCCAACTACACCTACGCCGAATCCGACGACGCCCTCGCCAGGGTCCGCGGCGAGGCGGCCCTGGCCGGACGGCTCGGCCTGCCAGCTGTCTTTACCTCCGAGGTGCCGCTGCCGTTCGGTACCCGGGGCGCAGTCCGGTTCGACGGCCAGGCACAACTCCACGCGGTCAAATACCTCCAAGGCCTCGCCCGCGCCGTGGACGGGAGCGGAAGCCACGTACTGGAGGACTCGCGCGTCACCTCGGTCCGCGACGGGGTGCCCGCCGTCGTCAAGACCGGGAGCGGCACCGTCCGGGCGCGCGAGGTGATCATTGCCACCAACGTCCCCGTTGGCGACGCCGGGCTGTTTGCCGGGCGCTGCTACCTGCACCGTTCCTACGTCGTTGCCAGCCTGGCACCTGCCGTGCCCCTGGACGGGACCTTCATCAGCGTCGACGAGCCGATGCGCTCCATCTTGGCGATCGACATTGAGGGCGCCCGGTTCGTTCTCACCGGCGGCGAGGGGCACCGTGCCGCCGACGCCAGCGATGCCGCCGCGCGGTACCGCCGCCTCGCGGCTTTCTCCCGGGAACGCCTCGGCACCGGGGAGACCAGCTTCCGCTGGTCCACGCAGGACAACATGCCCGTCGACGGGTTGCCCTACGCCGGGACTTTGACACCGACGGCGGCGCACCTTCATGTGATCACCGGCCTGCGAAAATGGGGCCTGACCAACGGCACCGCTGCCGCCCTGATCCTGGCCGACACCCTGTCGGGCCGGCACAACCCCTGGGCCGCGGTTTTCGATACCAACCGCCCTTCCGCCGGCCAGGCAGGCGGGGTGCGGCAGCAACCGGACCAGCCGCCCCCACACCGRCTGCCGGCCCAACCGGCCGTCGCCGGGCTGCGACCCGGCGAAGGCACCGTCGTGGAGATCGACGGCGAAATGACCGCCGTCTACGCTGGCGCTGCCGGGGACCTCCTCGCCGTCTCGGCCATCTGCACGCATCTGGGCTGCACGGTCGCGTTCAACGCGGACGATTCGACGTGGGACTGCCCCTGCCACGGCTCGCGGTTTGCCGCCGACGGCGCCGTCATCCAGGGCCCGGCGACGAAGGACCTGGCGCCGAGACCCGCACCGCGTTAGGTTCCTGCGGGTGAACCGGCCCGGGTGGCGGGGAAGCCGGCGGCCGAAGCGCCTCCCGCCCGGAGCCGTTCCAGCTTGACCACGTCCCGCCCGAATGAAAAGGCCAGCAGCCCAAGCGCCGGCCCGAGCACCATGGCTCCCAGCGCCGGAGTCACCGCCGGCAACAGGGCGAACAGCAGGGCCGCCGGCTGGGCGGCTCCGATGACCCTGCGGACAGTGCTGGACGGCAGCGGGTTCTTCAGGGACGGCCGGAACCAGGCCGCTGCGAGGAACGCGTAGTACATCAGGCCGATGCCCAGGGGCCACAGGCCGAACTTTCCCGCCGCCGCGCAGGACAGCACCAGGACCAGCGCGGCGTCCGTATCCGAATCCAGGCGCGAACCCTCGGCCGTGGCACAACCCGTGAACCTGGCCACCCGTCCGTCCACGGCATCGAGCAGGAACGCGGCCGTGCCCAGGACCACCACCAGAAGGCTTGGTCCGGCTCCGGCGATCAACCCCACCACCGTTTCGGCGGCACAAAAGGCCACGATGCCGGCCCGGCCGAGGGTGACGCGGTCCGCGCGGGTGGAAAAACGCGGTTTCCGCCGCAAAACGGAGCCGGCGGCCCGGATGATCACCGCGGCCCCCGCCGCCAGGGCCAGGAGCCAAGGAACAGGAGCCCTGAAGACCGCCGCGCCGAACCAGGCCCAGGCCACAAGATAGGCGCCGACGGCGGTGCCGGCATCCGCCACGGCACGGCGGGCGGCTGCCGATCCTGGCCAGGTCTGCCCTGGCGCCAGGGAAGCAGTGGCCCTCGTCGGTTCTGCAGGCCGGCTTCCGGGCACGTTTGCTGATCCCGTGCCTGTAGACGCCGTGTCCTCTTGTTTCGTGCCTTCTGCAAACGACTTCAGCCTGAACCACCCCRCCCACATGCTAGCAAGTCCGCGGCCCGGGGTTGGTCAGTGCTTGGACTGGGCGCCCTGCCCGTTCGTCCGCCGTCCGGCCCGGACGAAACCGATGGCCGCCAGGACGGCGCCGGCGCCTTCGGCCACGGCGCTGACGGACTTCTCGAAGAACCAGATGGGCTCGTACATGGCCGGGAAAGGCCCGAACGCCGGAATATTCACGTAACGGTATGCCACCACGGCCACGAAGGCGCTCAGCGCGACGACGAATGCGACGGCGAAGGCCGTCCTGCTGCCGCGCAGCAGCACGTACAACCCGGCCAGCACAGCGGCAGCCGATTCCAGCAGGAACAGGTTCCCTTGGCCGATTCCCGCGGAGTTCCCCGCCTGGTAGCCCGGGGCCAGGTGGATGTGGACGGCGGCGTCAATGAACAGGGCAACGGCCGTGAGGATTCGCAGTGTCATGCCGGCCGTATGGACCCGCACGGTCCGTCCGGGGCTCTGGGCGCTCATTTGACCACCAGCGTCCCGTGCATGCCCGGATGGTAGGTGCAGTGATACGCGTAGGATCCGGGCTTCGTCGGCGCAGTGAAAGTGGCAGTGCCGCCGCCCTTGACCTGGGCATCGAACGCTGAACCTTCGTCAGCCGTGACCGTGTGCGCCGCGGCATCCATGTTGGTGACGGTGACCGCCGCGCCGGGGGCCACGGTGAGCGGGTCGCCGTAGGCGAAGTCCTTGATGGTGATGGTGGCGGCGGCGGTGCCCGCCGTCGGGCCGGCCCCGTAGGCAGGGCCGGGTGGGGGCGCCGACGTCGACGCCGGCGATCCGCTGCCGCCGGCGCACCCGCCGGTGCCCAGCAAGATCAGGAGCACCAATAGCGACGACAGCTTCCGACGAGCATTCATTGCGCAACACCCCGAGCGGCTTGAGGAAACGAGCGGATGAACGTACTAGCTATATTGTGCGCCTGACCGGCACGAATGGAACCAGTCGGCGTCGAACGCCGGTCCGGGAGAGCCCGGGGAGATAGCGTAGTCACTGGCATGCATCCTGCAGCCGAGGGAGGGAAAATTGCGTGAAGCGTAAGAAGTCCTGGTCAGCATCGCTCACAGTGCTGATTGCCTTTGCAGCGAACGTCCTCGTCGCGGCAGCCAAAACAGTGGCCGCACTCATCTCTGGCTCGGCGTCCATGACTGCCGAGGCGGCCCACTCCTGGGCCGATACCGGCAACCAGGTCTTCCTGCTCATCGCCGAACGGAAAGCCGCGCGGAAACGCGACAAAGCCCACCCCATGGGTTACGGGCGCGAGGCCTACGTATGGTCAATGATCGCCGCCTTTGGCCTGTTTACGGCCGGCGCGGTGGTGTCGGTGATGCACGGCATCCAGCAGCTGATCACCCCGGAACCGCCAGGTGACTATGGGATCGCCTACCTGGTGCTGACCATCGCGTTCGTCCTTGAAGGCGTGTCCTTCATCCAGGCGTTCCGGCAAAACCGGAAGGCGGCGCGAGAGCTTGACCGGAACACCCTCGAGCAGGTCCTCAAGGGCTCCGACCCCACGCTGCGCGCCGTCTTCGCCGAGGACGGGGCCGCGCTCGTTGGCCTGCTCATCGCCTTCGCCGGGATATTCCTGCACCAGGTCACGGGGTCCTCCGTGCCGGACGCCGTGGGGTCCATTCTGGTGGGCATCCTCCTGGCCGTGGTTGCCGTCGTGCTGATCGAGCGGAACCGGCGCTTCCTGGTGGGACAAGCCGTGACCGGCGATATCGAGGGCAGCATGGCCCGCCGCCTCCTCGAACACCCAGAGATCGAACGCATCACGTACCTGCATCTCGAATACGTCGGCCCGCGCAAGCTCTACGTCGTGGCGGCCGTGGACATACAGGGAGATCTCCGGGAACACGACGTCGCCGTGGCCCTACGCCGCGTTGAACGCGAACTTGAGGACCACGAAACCGTGGAAGAGGCCGTGCTGACACTCGCCACCGCGGACGAGCCCTCGTTGGACTTCCCCGCCGTTTGAGCACAACGCCGACCGCCTGTCCGGTCCTTCGGCTGGCTCAGGCGCCGGCCGCCGTCGCGTCCATGCCGGCCGGCGGCTGCAGGCGGGCCCCGGAGGCCAGCAGCGCCTCGAGAACGGGAGACGGGCTGGGACTGGCCAGAAGGAAGCCCTGGCCCATGTCGCAGCCGAGCGAGCGCAGGAGATCCAGCTGCCCGGTGTGCTCGATGCCCTCGGCGATGACGGCCAGGTCCAGTTTCCGGGCCACTTCCAGAATGCCCTCGAGCATCGCCGCGGCCGGGGCGTCCCCAGGCAGCCCGGACAGGAAGGCACGGTCGATCTTGAGAATGTCCGCGGGCAGCGCAGCGAGCGTGCTGAGCGAGGAGAAACCGGTCCCGAAGTCGTCGATTGCGATGCGGACGCCGAAGCTCTTCAGCCGGTTCAGGGCAGCGACCCCGCCGTCGGCGCTCGTGGCCAGGGCCGATTCGGTGACCTCGAGGATCACCTTGTCGGCCTGCGAGGCGGGGTGGGCCAGGATGCGCTCCAGGGCTGCCAGGTTCCGGTCGCTCGAAAGCTGAAGAGTGGAAAGATTGACCGAGACCCAGAAGTCTTCGGCAGTGCCCGGGGACCGGCGCCAGCCGGCGACGTGACGGCTTGCGGTGTCCAGTACCCAGCAGCCGATGGGGCCTATCTCGCCGGTTTCCTCGGCCAAGGAGATGAAGTCGGCCGGTCCCAGCCGGCCCAGGGTCGGGTGCTCCCAGCGGACCAGGGCCTCCACCCCGGCGATCTCACCGGTGCCGAGATTCACCACGGGCTGGTAGTCGAGGCGCAACTGCCCGGCCTGCACGGCTGTGGCGAGGTCCGCCCGGAGAGCGGCCCGGTAGGTCATTTCGTCATATCCCCGGGCATCGAAGAGCTGGTAGCGGCCTTTGCCGCCGTGCTTGGCCATGTACATGGCGAAGTCCGCCTGCCGCATCAGCTCGGCCGGATCTGCAGTGCCGGCGCTGCGCTGGGCGGCGCCCATGCTGACGGTTACCTTCAGCCGGACGTCATCGATGCAGAAAGGGTCCCGCAGCGTGTCCTGGATGCGCCGTGCGACGTCGTCCGTCGCCGTGCCGCCCTCATCCGTCACAAGGATCGCGAATTCGTCGCCGCCCAGCCGGGCGACGAGGTCATGCCCGCGCACGCAGCCCCGCAGCCGTTGGGCCAGCTGAATGAGCAACGCGTCGCCGCCCTCATGGCCCAGCGAGTCGTTGACGTCTTTGAAGTCGTCGACGTCGATGACCAGCAGGCCTTCATGCCCGTCGCAGACCTCGGTGCCAGCTGCTTCCGGGTTCTTTGCCTCGGGGTCGAACGCGGCGGTGAGGCGTTCGGTGAGGACTGCCCGGTTGGCCAGTCCCGTGAGCGGGTCGTGGGTGGCGCGGAAGGTCAGTTCCAGGTGGTTGTCATGCACGGTGGCGGCCATGGAATTGAAGGCCTCGGCCAGCTGCCCAAGTTCGTCATTGCGGACAACGCTGATCCGGTGGCTGTAATCACCGGACTGCAGCTTCAGGACCCCGCGGTACAGACCCTCCACGGGGCGCATCAGGTACTTGGTCATCCGCCGTCGGAAAAAGAAAACCCCGCCCGCGGCCAGCGCAAAGAGGGCCGTGCGGACGGTCGATACCATCTGCTGAAGCCCGGCCCCACGGGCGACGCCGTCGTCCAGCGCGTCGAGCGAAGCGCGACGGACGTCGGCGAGCAGGGCGCGGGCCCTGGCGCTGGACGCGGCGAACGCCGGCGCCTCCGCCACCCGGTTGCCGTGGAGAGTGGCCACCTGGCTTTCCCAGAGATTGTGCGCGGACAGTCCCTCCTGCCACGCGGCCCGGGCCTCGCGGACTGTGGCCCGCATGCCGTACGCCTCCGGCAGGATCCGGGCGGTGGCATCGAACTGGGCGCAGATGTCCTTTTGTTGCAGCAAAAAAGCGGCCGGATCTGCCGGGGCGGACAACAGCTGGAGTCCGGCTTGTTCGTGGGTCTCGATGCCGGTCCGGAGCTCGGCGATGGCCTCCGACTCGACGCGGTGCTGTGCGGCAGCGTGCTGGATTTGGTCCGTGACAAAACGGACGCCGACCAGGGTTACCGCGGCCCCGGCGAGCAGGGCAAGGAGCACCAGGATGAAGGCCCTGGACCATTCGCGCTGCAGGCTCCCTGCGCGGGCGGGTTTGCCGGTGCCGGGGGTACGGGTGGCCGCCGGCCCGTCGGATCGTTCGGGTCCATTGGCGTCGTTGGCGTCGGCGGCCGACGGCGGCGCAGCAGCAGGGTCAGCCAAGCTGCTGGTGGATTTACGCATGATCAGCCTCCGGCCGTGTGCCGGCCGTCGCCGCATCGTCAAACAGGAGCGTAGCCGAACGTGCCCCGGCTGGTCATGTCCTTCCGCCTCCCGACACTATTGTGAAGCATGTGACAGAAGTGTATTCGACGGGCGGCCCGGCGGGCAGCGTCCGGTGCCGGAACCACACCTGCCGGGCTGTACGTTTCCGGACCGGCTGAGCCGGTCCTGCCGGGGGCTCTAGCTGAGGCAGTCTGCGCAGTAGGCGTGGCCGGCCTTCTCCTTGGCCAACTGGGACCGGTGCCGCACCAGGAAACAGGAATAGCACGTGAATTCGTCTTCTTTTTGCGGGATGACCGTGACGGTCAGTTCCTCGCCGGACAGGTCTGCCCCCGGCAGTTCCACGCCTTCGGAGGTATCGGCCTCGTCTAGTTCGCGGACAACGCTTCGCGCGTCAGGCGCATTCGCCGAACGGAGCGCCTCCAGGGAAGCGTTGCGGGATTCCGCGACGTCGGAGCGTACTTCGTCATAATCGGTTGCCACCTGGTGATACTCATTTCAGTTGCTGGGCGTGTGATTCGGAGTCTCTCCGGATCTACGTATCTCTGTATCTCCGGATCTCCGGGATTGAACCGTACAGCATGACGCCGTGTAAATGCTGGGGACCGGGGCAGTCGCGGCAGTGACGCTCATGACACCCGGAGGCGGACGCCCGCGACGCCGGCCTTCCTGCTTTGTTCGCCACTGGTCACCGGGGCGTCACGTGCCGTTAATTTGGCTGCCCTAGCCTGATTCTTTAGGCACCATCCACCTTGGGCACCATCCGCACCATCCGTCGGGAGGATTCACCATGGCCGATATTGCTGCAGTGCTGGGACGGCTCACGCAGGACGAACTTAATGAACTGCGGTCCCTGGGCCCCAGCGGGCACCTGACCCGTCGCCTGACCGACGCCATCGACCGCGCCGCCGGCGGCCCCGGAGCCGGGCGCGGCTACTACGTCCCCAACGGAAGCGTCAGTTCCACCGGCGGACCGCACGTGGTCCTGCGCAGCGACGTTTCGGGGTGGCTGTTCGGTCCTCCCCAACAGGCCTGACCGAACTGCGACGGGCATCCCCTCCCACTGGGCCCGCGAGGTTCCTTCCAGCCCGGCCCCGGAAGGGCCATAC
>NZ_JBFTZW010000110.1:0-8756 GCF_056406555.1 Arthrobacter sp. P1_B4 | reverse complement strand
GGCTCCCGTGGTGCACCCCTCGCCGGATGCTGCGAGTGAGCTGCATTTCTTTTAGGCCCGCCGCTTCCGGTTCCGCCATCCCGCGCCTGCTCCGCACTTCCTTCTGCTGACCCCGCACAGTGGCGCTCCCGCGCTGAATTCGGGCCCTTTGGTCCTAACGGCGTACGGCCCGGGGGGCTAGTTTGGCGCTTAAGGATGCCAGCAGGGCGTCCTCAGAACGGAAGGATGGCTCCCGTGGAGCAATTCTGGAACTTCATTTGGCTGTTCTTTTGGTCATTCGCGTTCATCGCGTATCTTTTCGCGCTGTTTGCAGTTATCTCGGATATTTTCCGGGACCACGAACTCAGCGGTTGGCTCAAGGCTGTGTGGATCATCTTCCTGGTCTTTGTGCCGTTCCTCACGGTTCTCGTGTACCTGATCGCGCGGGGCCGCAGCATGGCCGAGCGCCAGGCCCGCAGTGCCCAGCGGGCCGAAGCCGCAACAACGGAATACATCCGCTCCGTGGCCAAGTCGTCCCCCTCCCAGGAAATCGCAAAGGCCAAGGAACTCCTCGACGCCGGCACCCTGACCCAGGCCGAATTCGACGCCGTCAAGGCCAAGGCGCTGAGCCAGGCCTGACCGTCCCGCTGCGTCCTATAGGTGCATTTCTCGCCATCGGACCAGCAGTCAGTTCGGCCGCCGGTAGCTGGCCAGGCCATGTTCGTAGGCGAAGATGACGGCGTGCACACGGTCGCGCAGCCCGAGTTTCATGAGGATGCGGCCCACGTGGGTTTTGACTGTTGATTCCGCCACAGTCAGTGGTTCCCCGATCTCGGTGTTTGTAAGTCCCAGGGCAATGGCCGAGAGTATTTCCCGTTCCCTCTGTGTCAGTGATGCCACCGCTTCATCACCCGCGGCCGGGGGGCCGGAGGGAAGCCTTTGGCTGAAGAGGTCCAGCATCCGGCGTCTGACCCGGGAGGAAATGGCGGCGTCTCCTCCGGCGACGGCCCGAAGGGAAACGAGCAACTCAGCTGGCCCCACATCCTTGAGCAGAAAACCACTGGCACCGGCCCGGAGGGCCGCGAAGGCATACTCGTCGAGATCGAACCTCGTGAGGACAATGACCCGTGAGTTCGGGCACTCCTCCACAATGCGCCGGGTCGCGGCAATCCCATCCGTGCCGGGCATTCGCACATCCATCAGCACGACGTCCGGTGCCAGAGCTCGACACATGTCGACGCCACTGCTGCCGTCAGCGGCTTCACCGGCGACTTCCACGCCGTCCTGGGCTTCCAGGACCATGCGGAAGCCCGTCCGGACAAGTGTTGGTCATCGACGAGCAGCACCCGGATCGGCCGCGTGGACGAGGCAGCTACGGCTTCCAACACCGGCACGAGATCAGTGGAGTGCGATGACCAGGTAGAGGGCTGCAAGGGCGATCGTGGTGGGGGTCATGACGAAGCGTTCGGGTTTGCTCCGGGAGATTGCGTTCATAAGGACTCCGAGCACGAAGTATGCCGTCAGCACCCACACGGTGATCGCAGTAAATGATTCGCTGACCAACAGCGGGACAAAGCCGGACTTGGCCAGCGCCGCATAAGCGAAGAGGGCATACAGGGGAATGGATGCTGCGCTCCCGATTCTGAGTTTGGCCGGGAGGACGCGGTGTTGTCCGCCCCACGCCATTCTCCCCAGCGGTGCTCCGGCGATCAGCGCCACCTGGAAAACAGCCAGGCCGGCCAAGAGTGCGCAGGCGAGTATTGCGGAAAGCTGGTCCAACAGCATCTGGATCCATCCCCTTGTCGAGTCCTAGGCAGCAACGCGTGTTGCGCCGTGCGATGCACGCCGTGTTGTGGTGGCTGTGGAGAGCATATTCGTGAACCCGGTGCAATTACGGGACCCGCAATCCGCGCCTTTCACCCACCACGTTGAAGAGGCCGACGGCGATCGTCGGCCGGAACCAGCGTTGAGTCCGACGGGAATATCCGAGGCGGCGAAGGACTGGTCAGGTATCTGGGCTGCCGCCGCCCCCTGCCACCCCGGGTAATTCATCAGCCGACCGACTCGCTCTGCTTCGGCCGTGCCGGCCAGGTCCTCCAAGACTTTCAGGGCGCCGGGGATGCCGGAGGTTACACCGGCCGTGGTGGTGGTCCTGCCGTCCTGAACGAATCGCCGGCCTCCCATCCATTGGACCTGGGGGTGGCTCCGCTTGAGCGCACCCAGGCGGGACCAGTGGCTCGTAGCCTTACGCCCGTCCAGCCCTCCGGCTTCGGCCCCGTCGACGGCGGCAGGGACGGCCCGCGCCGCGATTGTATAGACCGAAAAATCCGGGGAACTGGCAAACACTTCGTACGGGGCCAGAACGTCACTTCCCACGGTGCCTGACGATCCCAGGACAACGGCGACAACTATCGCGCCGGATGAGGAGAGCCGGTTCGTGGGCAGGTCCGTCGGCTCCTGTGCGGCGGGGCGGACGTGACGTTGCGCGTCCGCCACCACCGCGCCCGCGAAAGCCATCGCGATCACAGCTAAGAGGGACAGGCCAACCGAGAGAGCGGCGTGAATGAGTCGTCTAGAGAGGGGAGCCATGAGTGAGTCTCGATTCCGGGATTCCGGGCATCAACTGTAGGGCGCGCCGTTGATCCACGGCCTGTGCGCAGCAGGAATCAGGGGTACTCTGAGCCGCATGGAGATGCGCCTCGAGGTAGTACAAGTACCCGTCAGTGACGTGGACAAGGCCAAGTCGTTCTATACGGACCGACTCGGGTTCGTTCTGGACCACGACGTCGAATACATCCCGGGAATGAGGGTCGTGCAACTCACGCCACCGGGCTCCGCCGCCTCTATCGTCGTCGGCACCGGAATGACCAGCATGCCGCCGGGCAGCCTGGAGGGCCTGCAACTGGTGGTCCCCGATATGGCGTCCACGCGGGCTGAGCTGCTTCGGCGGGGAGCGGAAATCAGCGAAGTCCAGGACATGGGTGGAATCGCCTTCGCCTACTTCAGCGACCCGGATGGCAACCGCTGGGTGCTGCAGGAAGCCACGCGGCCGGACATGAGGGAAGCCGGCTCCTAGGGCTGGACGATCAAGGGCAGCGCGCCCCGCCGAGGGGTTTTCCTAAGCACGCGTCGCGTTATTCATGCTTAGCCCCTAAAATCTAAATAGTAGGGTGACTATTTAGACTTCCGGAGGATCCATGACCCGCTGGCCCGCGCACGGCAGCAAGATGATGCCCTGGAAGTCGTCCGGGCGGCCGCCGCGCGAAGACCGGGAATTCACCGAGGTGGTGGTCTCGCTGCCACCCTTGATCGCCGGGAGCTGGTTCGATCCGGGGCGTGAGACCATCGTCGCCCTGGAAGAGGCCGCCGTCGCCATCGCGTCCCTGGACGTCACTGCCGGTACGCGGATGGCCGCCATTAGCGGGTTCCTGCTCCGCAGCGAGGCGGTCTCCTCCTCCAAAATCGAGCACGTCAACGCCAACCGCGATGACTACGCCAGGGCCATGATCGGGCTCAAGGCCAGTGATGACGCCCGCTCCATGGTGGC
The DNA here is from genome assembly GCF_056406555.1 of Arthrobacter sp. P1_B4. Classification (NCBI taxonomy): domain Bacteria; kingdom Bacillati; phylum Actinomycetota; class Actinomycetes; order Micrococcales; family Micrococcaceae; genus Arthrobacter; species Arthrobacter sp. P1_B4. The sequence continues at coordinate 5,230 of NZ_JBFTZW010000110.1, read as the reverse complement.
TGCCGCCGACGCCGTACAAGGGATGATCGACGACGCCGGGCGAACCGGCGAGATCCGGCTGGAGGCAATGCTGGCCGCCCATCACACGCTCATGAAGAACGACCCGATGGACGGCCCACACGCCGGCCGGTTCAGGGAGGTTCAGAACTGGATCGGCGGCAGTGACCATTCACCGCGGGGCGCCATCCACGTCCCGCCCCCGCCGGAGCTCGTGCCGGACCTGATGGAAGACCTGATCGTCTTCTGCAACCGCAGCGACGTGCCGATCATGGCGCAGGCGGCGGTCGCGCACGCCCACTTCGAGTCCATCCACCCGTTCACCGACGGCAACGGCCGGATCGGGAGGGCACTCATCGGGGCGATTTCCCGGCGTCGTGGGCTCACCAGGAACACCGTCACCCCAATCGCGTCGGCGATGGTTGCCGACGTCGACACCTACTTCAGCCTGCTCAACAACTACCGCTCCGGTGATGCCGATCCGTTCGTGCTCTACCTGGCCCGTTCCGCCATCCGCGCCTCGGATGCCGCCCGCGAATCCGTCGCCGCCCTCGATGCGCTGCCGGCGATGTGGCTGGAGCTGGCCAGGCCACGCAGAGGATCCGCGGACGAGAAGATCATTCCGTGGCTGCTGGAGCGACCCGTATTCGAGGCCCACAGCGCAGCCCACATTGCCGGCGTCGCCGAAAGCTCCGTGTACGCCGCACTGCAGCGGCTCTCCACCGCCGGGGTCATTACCCCCGTCACCCAGTCCAAGCGCAGCCGTGCCTGGGCGGCGACCGAAGTCCTCGACGAGGTGGACCGGCTGAACAACCGGCTGGCCGACGTCGGGAAGACTGGCTGACCGGACCGGCCAGCCGGGCCAGTAGGTTCTTGATCCTCACGCGGGGTGAGGATCTACGGTTGTTCACATGACAGAGACGAGCGGTGCCGCAGGTCAATGGAGCATCGGCGAACTTGCCAAAGCGTGCGGCGTCACGGTCCGGGCGCTCCATCACTACGACGAGATTGGGTTGCTGTCGGCAGGCCGGCGGACGGCTTCCGGCCACCGCCGCTACACCGAGGAAGATGTCCGGCGGCTCTACCGGATCCGGTCGCTGCAGATGCTCGGCCTCCCGCTGGCCGAAATCGGCGTTGCACTGGGAACCCCTGCCGATGACATTGGCTCGCTGCGCACGCTCCTGGAAAGGCAGTTGCTGCATCTTAGCCAGCACGCCGAGCAGGTCCAGGCGGTCCAGGACCGGATACGCGACCTGCTTTCACGTATCGACGGGGCCACCATGCCGGTGCCGGAACAGTTCATGGCAACTTTGGAGATGATCACCATGCTCGAAAACTACTTCACACCAGAACAGCGCCAGGAACTGGCCGGCCGCAGAGCCGAACTTGGCAGCGACAGCATCGAGGCCGCCAAAGTCCGGTGGGCCGCATTGGTCGAGGAGGGTCTCAAGCATGTCGAAAACGGGACGCCGGTATCCGATCCGTCCATCCGGGAATGGGCCACGGCATGGGACGAAATCGGATCCATGTTCCACGCAGGCGAAGAGACCAAAGCCGCTGCCCGTTCCATGTGGCAGGACAATAAGACTGCCCTCAGCGCCGATCTGCCCTGGACCCCGGAGCAACTGGCCGGACTCATGGCCTACCTGCAAAAGGCCAGGACGCAGCCCTGATGGCCCGTGCTCTCTGTCGGAGCTTTTCAGCGGTGCTTTTTGATGGTGGCGGATGCAGAATGGAAAGAAGCCGGGCTGATTTCTCAGCCCCCTCCAGCGTTGAGGACGGCACATCATGACGAGCAACAAGACACGGACTGCACTTGTGTTGGCAACGGTACTGATCGGGCTGAGCGGCTGTGCCGGAGGCGGCGGAACGCAGGCGTCGGCCCCTGCCACGACCGCCGGGACCTCGCCCAGCATGTCGATGGAACCGTCTGCCCCGGCCGGCTCCACTTCGGGGCCGGGAAGCGGGGCGGCGAACGCCGCCGCCGCGACAATCACGATCAGCAACTTCGCCTACGAGATCCCGGGTGCGGTGGCTCCCGGGGCGGAGGTGAAGGTGATCAACATGGACACCGCAGAGCACACGGTAACCGCGGACCAGAATGCGACCCTCTTTGATGTCGAGGTCAAGGAAAACGGCGGCACGGCCACATTCAAGGCACCTTCCGAACCGGGGACTTACGCCTTTCACTGCAACTACCACCCCAACATGCACGGCTCATTGACGGTCAAATGAGCGCGGCGCCGCCGGCCGGCGCGCGTCCTCGACGATCTCGAACGAGAAAGGTGCCGTGGCGTGGCTTTCCGGACCCCCGCACCGTCGCTTGACCCATCCGCCGTCGATGGCCTGGGTTCGGCGCTCCGGGGCCGGCTGTTCCGGCCCGGAGACGCCGGCTACGACGACGCCCGGAAGGTCTTCAATGCGATGATTGACCGCCGTCCGGACGTCATTGTCCGCCCTGCCGACGCCGAGGATATTCGCCGTGCCGTGAACTTCGCCCGGGAAAATGATCTCCCTGTCTCCATCAAGGGCGGCGGCCACAACGTGGCAGGGAACGCCGTCGGCGCCCGCGGGCTCATGCTGGATTGCTCCGGCATGAAGAACGTTCAGGTCGACGCCGAACGGCGCGTCGCCTTGGCTGGAGCGGGTGCGCTCCTGGTCGACCTTGACGTCGCCACCCAGGCGCACGGCCTGGCCACGCCGCTCGGAGTTGTGTCGGTTACCGGCATCGCCGGTTTGACCCTCGGAGGTGGCATCGGCTGGCTCAACGGCAAACACGGGCTTGCTTGCGACAACGTGCTGGCCGCCGACATCGTGACTTCGGATGGCAGGTTGTTGACGGCGAGCCCCGACCAACACACAGACCTCTATTGGGCCATCCGCGGAGGCGGCGGCAACTTCGGTGTTGTCACGTCCTTCACCTATCGTTTGCATCCCGTCGGACAGGTTCTTGCCGGAGCGCTCTCATTCCCGGCCGAACGGACAAGGGAGGTCCTGGGCTTTTATCCCGGATTCGCCGCTTCGTGCCCCGACGAACTCTCGATGTCGGCCAGTCTGGGGTGTGACACCTCAGGACGCCCTGTCTTCGGCATCGGCGTCTGCTGGAGCGGCGCGCATGATGAGGCGGAGCTGGCGCTCCGGCCCCTGCGCGACCTCGGCCCAGATGTGGACGCGGTGGTGCCCACCGATTATGGCGTTTGGCAAAGCGCCCACGACGGCGGCTTTCCGCCGGGCCGGCACCACTATTGGAAATCGAGCTTTTTGACTGACCTCACCGCCGACGCCATCGATGTCCTGCTCCAGTTTGCGGCCGAGATGCCTTCAGCGGCAAGCGGCATCGGAATGCAACAACTGCACGGTGTGGCCGCTCGGGTTCCCCCGGCGGCGACGGCATTTCCGCATCGCCGGTCCCAGAGCGAACTCCTCATCCTGGGCCAGTGGTCCAAGCCGGCAGAAACGGAGCGCCACGTCGGCTGGGCCCGCGCCTTCTTCGAAGCGATGCAGCCCTTTGCCGCTAGCGGGGTGTACGTCAACGATCTTGGCCAGGAAGGGGAGGAACGGGTGAGGGCAGCCTACGGCGCCAACTACGACCGGCTGGCCGCCGTCAAAGCCGCATATGACCCCATCAACCTCTTCCGATCAAATCAGAACGTGCGTCCGACCGCATAGGAAATGAAGATGACCCGACGTGTGCTCCTGGCACTGCCTGCCACGATCAGGCATAGCTGGCTGTAACCGTCCTGGCTTCGCCGTCGAGTTGGATTCGACCGCCGTAGGGGAGGATCCACTGCGGGCGGGTGTGCCCGAAGGGAACCCCGATGCAAACGACGGCGGCCGGGCTGTATCGGGCGATTTCGGTGCTGACCACATCGCATTGTGCGGCGCGGAGCCGAGCCCGTTCGGCGGCAGACGGAACCTGTCCGTGGCTGCTGACTGGAGGCCTGGCGACCAGCACGCCGTCGACCGCCCCCAGGACACCACGCTCGCCGAGCGCTCGAACCCATCGCTTGACCCAATCTGCGGGAGCCAGCAGTTCGCTGGTTTCGAGGATCAGGATTGTGCCCCGGAGCGCGTCGACGGAGGGCAGCCTGTCGGCGATGGCGAGCTGGTCGAGGACTTCGATGCAGCCACCCCAGGTGTAACCGGAGACCGTGCGTCCGGGACCTGTCCACATCCAGGGTTCGGTGGGTTCGCGGTCGCCGTATTCGACGAGTGCCCGCGGCTCGAGCCAATCCGGCCCGAAGTCCTCCGACTCCCCGGGATCGGTGATCTCGAGCTCGCCTCCAGTGAGCAGCGCGGCCCGCAGGGAAGCGAGGTGGACGTCGTCAGCACCCGGCCCGGCGCCGAGGTGGACCTGGGTCGACCCTCCGTGATATCCGCGTATCCCGAGTGACCACAGCCAGTTCAGCAGGTTGGTGTTGTCGCTGTATCCGACGAAGATCTTTGGATTCGACCGCACGGTCGCCTCGTCGAGATGAGGTACGACCGTGATCTGGTCGTCGCCGCCGATGGTGGCGAGAATCGCGCGGATGCTGGGATCGGCGAACGCCGCATTGATGTCCGCCGCCCGTTCCCCGGGACTGGAACCGAGCTTGCGCGTCGTCGGGAATTCCACAGGGATCAAACCCGTGGCCGATGTGAGCCGCCGCATCGCCTGCTCATGCACGGCCGGGGCGAATCCGGGGGCGGCGAACGACGGGGAGAGAACCGCGACTCGATCGCCCGCATTGAGCTTCGGGGCGGACAGTTTCAACTGCGAATGATCCATGCACTCATCGAACCAGACGGGGCGTGGTTCGAGGCAACCCGACGACCCGACGTGCCGGTGCAGGATCCTCCAACGTGCTGCGGAGGAGGCGAAGACCAAATAGCGGTGCCGATGAGAAATCTTGTGGGTCAACGYCGTATCTGGCGCGCATCCATTTTCGGTATTTGGTGCAGCCAGTGCGGTAGGCTCCGATTCGAACCTTGGGGGACTGATGCTGAACTACTTTCGCGAAACGCAAGAGGCGAGATTTGCAACCCGTGCACGCCGGATCTATGGCTACGTCTCCGTCGGCTTCGTTGTTGCTGTCGGGGTCTTGGTGATTGCCGGCCTTGCACCGGTTTGGACTTCCTGGACGATCCTCGGCGTTTCTTGCGTTCTGGACGCTTTCCTGACCCGAAAGTGGATCAGAGAAGACGCACTCAGGGCTTATCGAAGCGACCGGGCCGGCTGACATCGCCTCGGCGG
>NZ_JBFTZW010000109.1:0-9218 GCF_056406555.1 Arthrobacter sp. P1_B4 | reverse complement strand
GACTAAACTCGCCTATAACGTCCAGGACGTTATCGACAACACGCCCATGGGAATCAGACGATGGTCCATCGTCGTCCTCTGTTTCGTGATCGCACTGCTGGACGGATTCGACACCCAGTCGATTGCATTCATCGGACCGGCAATCGCCGAAGACTTCGGCCTGCAGGCCACTGACATGACCTGGGTGATCACCGCCAGCACCGTTGGCATGTGCGTGGGCGCAATGTCCCTTGGCACCTTCGGGGACAGGATCGGTCGGAAGAAGACCATCCTGCTCGCACTGGCCCTTTTTGGTGTGTTCTCCCTTGCCGGTGCTTTTGCTCAATCCCTGGAGCAGATTGTCATTCTGCGCTTCCTCATTGGCCTCGGCATGGGCGGGGCCACCCCGGCGCTGCTGGCACTGACCGCCGAGTACAGTCCCAAATCGCGCCGCGGCACGTTCATGACATTGGTGTTGCTTGGCCTGCCCGGTGGCGCGCTACTCGGTGGGCTTGTGGCGGCGGCATGGCTGCCAGTGATGGGCTGGCGTGGCATCTTCCTGGCCGGCGGCGTGCTGCCACTTGCCATGGTTTTGGTCTGCAGCAAGATTCTCTCCGAATCGCCGATCTTCCTGGCGGCCAAGGGCACCTCCGCAGCCGACGCACAGGCGCGTCAGATCATGGCCTCAATTTCCGGGAGCCCAGTCAGCCCGGACGCCGTGCTCGCAACCAACGACAAAATGCAGGAGCGCAGCTCCGTCGCCGCACTTTTCTCCGCTAAGTACCGGATGGTCACCATCGCGGTCTTCGCCACCTACCTGCTCAATTGGATCGCTTGGTTCCTGCTGCTGCTCTGGATGCCAACCGCGCTCAAGATGTTGGGGCTGGCCGGCTCGCAGGCCGCGATGGGAACCGTGACCGTCAACGGCGCCTTTATCCTCTTCGCCATCCCTCTGTCCATCATCCTGCCCAAGGTCAACCCCAGAAAATTGCTGCTGGTCATGTTTGCGGCGGGGATCGTCATCGCGCTGGGCCTGGGCCTGGCCGGCTCCAACTTTGCGCTGGTCTTCGTGCTTATCGGGCTGGCCGGCTTCGGCATTGGCGGCCAGCAGTTGGCCCTGAACTACCTGATCGCCAACGCCTACCCCACTCAACTTCGTGCCACGGCTACCGGCTGGGGCATCGGAATTGGCCGCCTCGGTTCCATCGTGGGCTCCGCCCTCGGCGGGCTCATTCTCACGGGACTGGGCGTCTCCGGCTACTTCATGGCACTCGCGGTACCCCTGGTTCTGGCCGGACTGGCCACCCAGATGGTGCGAAGCTCGACAGTTAAAGCCGAGATTGCTTCGACGGAGCCGGCGCCACGGGAACGTGAAGCCATCAGCTGACGCGGGGGCACCTACGCAGATATCGAACTGGCCTCAACGGCTGAAAAATCCCAATAAGAGAGGACGCACAGCAATGCGTTTTACCGACAAGGTTGTTGTGGTGACCGGCGCTGCCCAAGGGATTGGTGCCGTCGTCGCCCGTAAGATTGCGGCCGAGGGAGGCACCCTAATGCTGGCGGACCGGTCCGAGCTGGTCATTGAAGTGTGTGCTGAGCTGACGGCCAGTGATGCACCCGCACGATACTTCCTTTGCGATCTGGAAACTTATGCGGGCGCCGTGAAGCTGATGGCCTACGCCGTGGAAGAGTTCGGACGCATCGACATCCTGATCAACAATGTCGGCGGTACGATCTGGACCAAGCCCTACGAGCACTACGAGGAGGACGAGATCGAGGCCGAAGTGCGGCGCTCCCTCTTCCCCACGCTGTGGTGCTGCCGCGCAGTGCTGCCGCACATGGTCGAACGGACGGCCGGGGTCATCGTGAACGTCTCCTCGATAGCCACCCGAAGCATCAATCGCGTTCCATACGCGTCGTCCAAGGGTGGGGTCAACGCTCTGACCGCGTCGCTGGCGTTCGAAGCCGCTCCGAAGGGTATCCGGGTAGTGGCCACCGCGCCCGGCGGCACCGAAGCTCCGCCGCGGAAGGTCCCGCGCAACCCGAACGCGCAGTCCGCCCAGGAAGAGACGTGGTACCAGCAGATCGTGGACCAGACCACCGAAAGCACCCTCTTCAAGCGGTATGGCACGCTGGAAGAGCAGGCAGCTCCGATCTTGTTCATGGCCTCTGACGACGCCAGCTACATCACTGGCGCGGTGCTGCCGGTGGGCGGCGGGGACCTTGGGTAATTCAGCGCGGCCTGAACAACAGCAGAAAGGAGAAGTCGATGACTCAGGAAGTCATAGGATGCATTGAAGAACGAGAATTGCGCCACGCCTTTGGCACGTTCGCCACCGGTGTCACGGTGGTCACCACCCGGACGGACGACGGCGTTCCGCACGGCGCCACCGTCAGCGCCTTCACCGCGGTATCCCTCGACCCGCCGCTTGCCCAGGTCACACTGACCCGGTCCTCGCGCGGCGCCCGGTATCTGGAAGCTGCGCCCTTCGCTATCAACATCCTGTCGGTAGAACAAAAGGATGTGGCCCTGCACTTCGCTGGCAAAGTCCTTGACGCGGAACCGGAATGGACGCTGGACGGCAACGTCCCGGTGCTGACGGGGAACGCCGCGACGCTTAAGTGCCGGCCGTGGAATATCTACGACGGCGGCGACCACATCATCGTCGTCGGCGAGGTCATCGCACTGGACATCACCAAGCGGGAACCCCTCGTGTTGTTCGGCGGTGAGTTCCACAACCCAGGAGGACGGATCGAGGGTGCCCGGCGGGATAACTCCGGCGATGCTCCCGAATCGGACTGGTTCGCCGGCTCCAGCTCCTTCAGGCCGCTTCACGACCGGACATCTGTCTAATCTGACCGGCCCTGCAGGGCGCAGCGATCTACATGTCGGGCTATGCGACTTAGTCTCCCGAGTAAATGACCTCGGCCAAACTCAGGCTCGCCACGGCCTCCCTGGGCAAGCCCGGAACCAAAGTCCGCGATCTCTGCACCGAACTCGGCATCACCCGCCAGACCCTTTACCGGCACGTATCACCGACGGGCGAGCTCCGCCCGGACGGCGAAAAGTTACTGACGCCGAACCAAGCCGCGGCGGCCGAACAACTCCGACTCATGCACCGTCCGGATGGAAAGGACAACACATCTTGGACACTTGCGTATCCACTGAAATACTATGGGTGTCCGGGCGATGGCTTCGGGCCTGCGAACTGGCGGGACCGAGTGGCGGCGTAAGCCTCCCTTCCGAGTCGCCACTGTGGAAGGAAAGTTGTGTCACCTGGTTCTGAAACGATGCGGCACGACGGAGATTCTATCTACGCCCAGCTGCGCTCTGAAATCCTGGCCGGTGCAATTGCTCCCGCCACTCCCTTGCGGGAAGTTACCTTGGGGGAACGCTTCGGTGTCTCCCGCACGCCGGTGCGCGAGGCTCTTCGCCGCCTCCAGCACGACCGTCTTCTGGACCGCGGCGCCCGTGGACTGCAGGTCCATCAGGCAACACCCCAGGAAGTCATCCAGGTCTATGACGTGCGGATTCTTTTGGAACAGGAGGCGGCCGGGCAGGCGGCCCTGTCCCACGACATCACTGACATTATGCAGCTCGAAGGCCTGGTGGAACGTGACCGCGCACTTTCGGAGCCGGATGACAACACCCGGGCGTCGACGAACCTGGAGTTCCACGCTGCCGTCTGGGCGGCTGCGCACAATCCCGTGCTCCAGGATCTCCTGCAGCGGCTGTCCACCCACTTGATCCGCACGCCGCACTCGACTCTGTCTGTGGGAGAGCGTTGGGACGAGGCCCTGGCCGAGCATTCGAAGCTGGTCGCGGCCATCACCGCCGGCGACGAAACTGCTGCGCGGAACACCGCACGCGAGCACATGGAGACAGCCCGTCGGATCAGGCTCGACCTGCTGCGGAAATCGGCCTCCCACTAAGATCACTGCCGGGCTCTCCGGCTAGCTCTCCGGGCCCCGAAGCGCCAGCTTTTCTGCCTCCTCCCGGGCATCAGCCCGGTGCTGCCACGGTTGCGCAGACCGCTGCCGTTGGTAACTGCCGCGGTGGTGGCGAAGCGTTCGCACCCATCGAAGACTCGTAATGACTTGCCGTGATTGCGGTCACCATGCCACACTGTACTTCACTGTATACAGTCGTATTCCATCAAAGGAGATAGATCATGACAGCCATCACGGAGACGGACACCGTCGTTGAGTTCCGCGGAGTCGGCAAGCGCTTTGGCAGCATGCAGGCCCTGACCGGCATTGATTTGTCGGTGCGCCGTGGCGAGGTGGTCGTCATCCTGGGCCCGTCAGGGTCGGGCAAATCGACGCTGTGCCGGTGCATCAACCGGCTCGAAGCCATCGACGAGGGCCACATTCTCATCGACGGCCACGAACAGCCGGTGGAGGGCAGGGATCTGTACAAGTTCCGTACCGAGGTGGGGATGGTCTTTCAGTCCTTCAACCTCTTCTCCCACAAGACCATCCTGGAGAACATCACCCTCGCCCCACGGAAAATTCTCGGCCTGGACAAACAGGCGGCAGAGACGCGGGCCCACGAACTGCTTGCCATGGTCGGCATCGCCGACAAGGCACACAGCCGGCCGTCCCAGCTCTCCGGAGGCCAGAAGCAGCGCGCGGCCATCGCCCGCGCACTGGCCATGGATCCCAAGGTCCTGCTCTTTGATGAACCGACGTCGGCGCTCGATCCGGAATCCACCCGCGAGGTTCTGGCGACCATGCGGAGCCTCGCGCAGAGCGGCACGACGATGATCGTCGTGACCCACGAGATGTCGTTCGCGCGGGCCTTCGCGGACCGGATCGTGTTCATGGCCGCCGGAGCCATCGTGGAAATTGCCGACCCTGAAACGTTTTTCACCTCCCCTTCCTCCGACCGGGCCAAAGCCTTCCTCTCCTCGGTCCACTAACAGCACCTGTGCAACGACGCACCCACCCTAAGGAGTCACCATGAAACGCCAGCACTTCCTGCCGGCCCTGGCCATCGCCGGCGCACTGATCCTGGGCACCACAGCCTGCGGCGGCAGCACCCCGGCCGCCGAGACCAAACCGGCCCAGAGCTTCCCGGCCAACAGCACGATGGACAAGATCCAGAAACGCGGCAAAGTGATCGTCGGGGTCAAATTCGACCAGCCGCTCTTTGGCGTGAAGAATCCGATCACCGGCAAGATGGAAGGCCTGGACATTGAGATGGCCAGAATCCTGGCCAAGGACCTCACCGGCAGTGCAGAGAATGTCGAGTTCGTTGAGGCGGTCACCAAAAACCGTGAGGCGTTCCTGCAGCAGAACAAGGTCGACGCCGTCATCGCCTCCTATGCAGTGACGGACGAACGGAAGAAAGTCGTCAGTTTCGCCGGACCCTACCTTGAGAGCAACGTGGCCCTGCTGGTACGCAAGGACGACAGCTCAGTGAACAAACCCGAGGACCTGGCCGGAAAGACGGTGTGTTCCACCACCGGCGCCCGCGCGGCCCAGCTCATCGGCGCGGCCGTGCCCGCGGCCAACGTGGTCCTGTTCAGCACCTACAGTGAATGCGCGCAGGCACTGAAGGATAAGAGGGTCGACGCGGTGACCACTACCGAGGCAATCCTGCTCGGTGTCCAGTCCCAGAATCCGGATGCCTACCGCATCGCGGACGGCCATTTGGCCGATGCCGAGGAATTTGCCATCGGTGTGGCCAAGGACGACGCAGCATTTCATGACTACCTCGATCAGCTCCTGACCAAGGCCATCGCGGACGGGGACTGGAAGAAGGCCTACGACGCGACGATCGGCCAGGTCAAGCCCGGCGACGTTACCCCGCCCAAAGTAACGCTGTAGGGATCCGCTGATGTCATTCCTTCTCAATCACCTCGGCGATTTCGGTCAGGGCGTGATGGTGACTCTGGGACTCGTTCTCCTGGGTGCCGCCGGTTCGGTGCTCCTGGGGACACTGCTCGCCGCACTGCGGACCAGCCCCATCAGGACGGCCCGGGCTGTTTCCTCGGCCTACGTGCTGATTTTCCGCAACGTGCCGCTTCCCGTGCAGATGGTGCTGTTTGTCTTCGGACTCCCGGTCCTGGGCATCCAGTACTCACTCTACGCCTCGGCCGCCATCGTCCTGGTGCTCTACACCGCGCCGTTCGTAGCCGAAACCCTGCGCGCGGGCTTGAACACCGTGGACCGCGGCGAGCTGGAAGCCGGACGCGCCCTGGGCTTCGGGCCGATGGCCTCACTGAAACTCATCGTCCTCCCGCAGGCCTTCGCCACGGTGACCAGACCGCTGGGCAACGTCTTCATCACCATGGTCAAGAACACCTCGGTCGCTGCCCTGGTAGGGGTATCCGAACTGACGTTCCTTTCGGACAAGATCGCGGTGGATGAGGCACAACCGTTCATTATCTTCGGCGGGGCCGCCCTCTGCTACCTCGCCATCGGGCTGGTCATCGGCCGGCTCGTATCCGCAGTCGATCAGAAGGTGGCGTTCAGCCGATGAGTACCATATCGCTTTTTGACCCGGCCGGTCCGCGCGCCAAACGCCGCCACCTGCTCCTGGAAATCCTCACCGCCCTCATCGTGATCGCCGGCGCCTATCTGGTCTTCCGCGTCCTCTACGACAAAGGCGAACTGAGCGCCGCGGCGTGGGCCCCGTTCGCCGAGCCCGGACTCTGGGCGCTTCTCGGCCAGGGGCTGTGGAACAACATCGCAGCCGCAGCCGTCGGCATGGTGCTGTCCATGATCACCGGATGCCTCCTGGCCTTCGGACTCGTCTCCACACACGCACCTCTGCGCCGGACCTGCCGGGTCTACACGGACGTCTTCAGCAGCATCCCCCTGCTCCTGCTGCTCTACTTCACATCCCTGGTGCTGCCCAACTACGGCCTCAAACTCGGGGACTTCTGGTTCCTGGTCATCGCGCTGACCCTGTACAGCGGGGCCGTCATCGGTGACCTGCTACGCTCCGGGATCCTCGCGCTGCCGCCCGGTCAGGCCGAGGCCTCCCTCGCACTGGGTTTCTCCCACGTCGGGACGCTGCGCTTGGTCCTGCTCCCGCAGGCCCTGCGGTCCATGAGTCCTGCCCTCGTGAGCCAGCTCATCATCCTCTTCAAGGGAACAGCACTGGCCTTTGTGCTCGGCGGCTACATGGAACTGCTGAGGTCCGCCACCGTCATCGGCCAGTACTACACCCGGTCCCTGCTGCAGGCCCAGTTTGTTGCCGCGCTGGGATTCCTGGTCGTCAACATCGCCCTCGGCGCCCTCGCCGTGGCCCTGGAGCGCCGCCAAAACCGCCTCGCCGCCCAGGAACCGCTCCCCGTGACAGCGGCAGAGCCAGCCCCCGTACCGGCCCACCGCTAACACCCCCGGGCCGCCTCTACCCCAAATCACCCCTGCCAGACTGTGTATACAGTCGAATACTTATGAATTCAACATGAAGGAGACGGAAAACAATGGCTGATCAGAACGAACCTGCAGCGGGAAACCTCACCAAGGCCGACGTAATCGTCGTCGGCGGCGGAAATGCCGGATTCACGGCGGCCCACGCGGCTGCCGTCCGCGGACGAAAAGTCATCCTGCTCGAAAAAGGCACCAAAGACATGGCCGGCGGCAACAGCTTCTACACCGCCGGCGCCACACGCATCGTCCACAACGGCCTGGACGACCTCCAGGGGCTCGTGGAACCGGACGAACGGCACAGCCGGACCGTCGTTCCGCCCTACAGCGCTGAGGAATACGCGTCTGACCTGGAAAAGGTCACCGAAGGCCGCAACGACCCGGCACTGACGGAAGTCCTCATTGCCGAGAGCCAGTCCACCCTTCGGTGGCTCAACAGCCTGGGCCTGAAGTACCGCCTGATGTACGAGCGTCAGGCCTTCGAGCGTGCCGACGGGTCCTACCTCTTCTGGGGCGGCCTGCACGTGGGAAACGTAGGCGGCGGCGAAGGCCTGATCGAAGACCACACCCGGGTCGCTGCAGAGCTGGGCATCGAAGTCAGGTACGGCCACGCGGCCCAAAGCCTCATCGTTGAGAACGGCCGTGTAGACGGCGTCGTCGTCAACACCGCTGAAGGGGAGCTGCGCCTGAGGGCAGAATCCGTGATCCTCGCCGCCGGAGGCTTCGAGGCGGACCCGAAGCGGCGGCGGGAGTACTTGGGCGAAGGCTGGGAAAACGCCAAGGTACGCGGCACTCCCTACAACACCGGCGACATGATCGCCGCAGCGTTGGAGATCGGCGCCACCAAGGGCGGAGACTGGGGCAGCTGCCACAGCGTCCAGTGGGATGCCTTTACCGCCACCAACGAAAGCAACCGCGAACTCACCAACCGCCTCACCCGGCAAAGCTACCCGTTTGGAATCATCGTCAACACCGACGGCAAGCGTTTCCTGGACGAGGGTGCCGACTTCCGGAACTACACCTACGCCAAATACGGCAAGGAAATCCTCAAGCAGCCCGGCTCGGTTGCGTACCAGATCTTCGACGCCGGCCTTCGGCCCATGCTGCGCAGCGAAGAATACGAGATGCCCGGCATCTCTGTCGAGGTCGCCGACACCCTCGAGGACCTGGCCGTCAAAATCGGCATAGACCCGGAAAGCTTGTCCAAAACCGTGACGGACTTCAACAGCTCGATCGAGCGCTCCACCCCGTTCGACCCCAACGTTAAGGATGGCCGGAAGGCCGCAACCGAACCGGTCAAGAGCAACTGGGCCGCCCCGATCGAAACCGGACCCTTCTACGCCTACGGCGTCACCTGCGGAATCACGTTCACCTTCGGTGGCATCAAATCCGACACCCACGGCCGCGTCCTGGACGCAGAGGGCAAGCACATCGAAGGCCTGTTCGTGGCAGGTGAAATGCTCGGCGGACTATTCAGCGTCAACTACCCGGGGGGCACCGGACTTGCTGCCGGGTGCGTCTTTGGGCGGCGGGCGGGCGTCCTGGCGTAGGGCACGGATCCACTGCACTTCTCCTCAAAAACCCGGGCGGGCCACCGCAGGCCTCACTCGCTCCGACGCTCGTCGCAGTGACCGGGACTGAGGGAGAGCCGGCTCTTGACGGCGAAAGCTCCCCGGGAGATTTGCCCTGATGTTCCGGACCAAAACGGGTCTCCCGAGCGGACCATCACCACCGACTGCCGGCCCAATGTCCGGCACAGATGGGCGCTCTTCCCGCACTCCATCGCAACAGGCAGCCCGATAGTCGGGCGTGGGAAGAGAGCCCATAAGGAGGTGGCAGGGTGGCGGAAACGC
>NZ_JBFTZW010000108.1:0-9472 GCF_056406555.1 Arthrobacter sp. P1_B4 | reverse complement strand
GTTTAACGCTGAAAAGGGCTTCGGCTTCATTTCCCCCGATGACTCCTCACAGGACGTTTTCGCACACTACTCTGCGATCAACTCCTCCGGCTTCCGCTCCCTCGAAGAGAACCAGAAGGTCTCCTTCGAAACCGAGCAGGGCCCCAAGGGTCCCCAGGCCACCAACATCCAGGCTATCTAATTTCCTTTTGGATACCCGGGACCGTTAGGTTTCGAGCAGGGCCCGTCTTCGGACGGGCCCTGCTTTTGTTTAACCCACCCGTGCTTCCAAGACAGGGACGACGACGGCGGCGCGGCACCGCCGTCGGAGTTCAGGTCCCGCGCAGCGGCCACGGACGCCACGGGCCGTCTACCTCCCGCAGCCGGATCTCTGCCTCGTGGAGCCGGGTGGCGGAGACGGGGCCGGGTTCGCCACTTCCGCCTTCCGAGCCGGAGCCGTCGAATGCGGAGAGCGCGTATTCGCTCCACCGCCGGCCGCCAACCGGGTAGCGTTCGGCGTATCCGCCGGCCGCGACCGAGAGCACCAGCAGCTCCATCCGGTCCGCTGCTGTCTCAGCCGTTTCGTCGCATGCGTCGCAGCCGCACACGGGGAACGGGAAATCGTGCAGCACGCCGGCGTGGACCACAACGCCCGGATAGCCGGTCAGCACAAACGTCAGTGGCGCCGTTCCGGAACGCCGCGGGGTGACCCGAACTGCGTGCAGCACGCCCCGGACCTTGATTAGCAGGTCCCTGGTATGGGCCGGATCCTCATGGACGTCGACGTCATACGCTGTAGCCAGATAGTCGATCAGACCACGCGCGACGACGTGAAGTCCGGCGAAACGCTCCGGGTGGCTGTCCACGCTGTAAGAATCAGGATCGGGCCCCTCAGCGCCCCATTGCCGGCCGTAGGGAATGGGTTCCCCACCGCCGGAGCAGTAGGTCGTCGCCGGCAGGTGCGGCCGGACATAGCGGGGCTGTCCTGCCGTGGGTGATACCGGAACGGGCTGCATTGCTGGGGACTCATCCACTTCCTCCCGGGCCCAGTCCAAAAGCGCGGAAACGAACCCACCTAATGATTCTTCGTCCGCGCTGCGCAGAGCCACCAGCAGACGGTCGACGTCGAACTGCCGCTGCCGGTTTCCCACCGTGGGAGGCGCGCCTTCGTAGGCGGTCCAGTGCGCGTCCGGTCTCAGGCGGGCGATGGCGTTCCCGGCGAAGACGGCCGCCGCGGCACTGAGCGTGCTGTCGTTTTCAAAGTGAGAGCTGAACGTGCGCAGGAACGAAATGAGCCGCTCAGGATCCGAGGCCAGTTCTTCGGGCCGGACTCCGCGGCCGGTGCAAAATTCGATGAACGGGGCGTAGCCTCCGACGTGCCTGACCTTGGCCGGTTCGCCCACCGCCGGTTGATAAAGGGCCCTACCCCGGGCCATTGGCTCCGGCAATCCGGACGGCTGCCCTTCGAACAAGTCCTCAGTTGACCCCATACCGCGATCCTAGGGCATGGGGTAGCGCGATGGAGGGGGTTACTCATTCCAGCGATGAAAGCTGCGCTCGGTGCGGCGGTCCTGCCCTGCGGCTAGCCGTCCCGGGGGATGAGGATCCACAACGCGATGTAGACGAACTCGCCCACGCCGAACAGGCCGAAGAACATGAACCCGAGCCGGACAAAAGCCCGGGGGACTTCGAAACGGTCGGCCAAGGCAGCGCACACGCCTGCGAAGATTTTGCCGCGTCTGGGTCGAACCAAGATTGCTGACATTTCGCTACCGTAGCACCAGGCGCCCGTCGAGTCAGCAGTGTCTTTCGCCCCTGCCGCCCAGTGCCACAGCACGCCGCAGCCCGGCGTCACAGCTGGCCGCGGCGCGCCAGGTAGGTGTTGAGAGCAGGGTTATCGATGTCCTTGGCCAGCCACGGGATGGTCTCCGCGGCGGCGGCATCGCCCAGGACCGCCCGGTGCGAGTGCGCCCGGACCACCAGTTCGCGCAGGGCGCCGCGGCTGGCCATGGTGCCCAGCCGGTCGGCGTAGTCCCCGGCGGCGGGGGAGCCGGCGTCGATCGCGACCTCGGCGGCGGTGTCCAGCAGCCGCGCCCGGTACCAGAGATACCAGGGCGTGGTGTCGAGCCCGCGCTTGAGCCAGGATTCGGCAGCGGCTTGATCGTTCAGCGCCATGCTGAGCCTCGCCTTGGCCCCCGCGGCCAGGGTCAGGTAGCAATGGTCGCCGGCGACGTCGGCCATCACCCACGAGCGGTCGATCAGCGGTGCAGCCTCCTCCAGCCGGCCGGCGGCGAGGAACGTCTCGCCGCGCAGGCCGGCGACAAACGGCTCAAACGCCGTCCAATGCTCGGCCGCGATCAGTTCCTGGGCCCGGTCCAGGCATTCAGTAGCCGGCTCCAGATCCCCGCGCAGCAGATGCACCCGTCCGGTCAGGGCCGCACTGAACGCCAGTAGGCGGCGGCCGCCAACGGCGGTGGCGAGCCGGCTCGATTCCGCCAAAGCCGCCAGCGCCTCACCGTAGTGCGCGGTGTCCGAGGCCGCCATGCCCTGGATGGCTAGGATCCTGGAGCGTTCGTCGTCGAACCCGTCCGCCGCCCGGGCCGCCTGCTCCAGCCAGCCGGCCGCACGGTCCGGAATGCCCCGCTGCACGGACAGGTACCCCAACTCCCGGTACGCGGCCGCCGCCACCCGCGACGCCGGCCCCGCGGGGTTCCGTCCCCCCGACGCCAGGGATTCCGGGTCCAACCCTTCCGATTTCAAAGCCCGGTGCAGCAGGTCGGCCACCTCGGCGCCGCGGCCGCCGGCCTGATGGATCAGCGCCCCGGACAAGGTGACCAGGGATTCGGCGAGCAGATGCTGGTCGCCGGTCCGTTGCGCGATCTCGGCTGCGAGGCGCAACTGCTCCAGCCCGCGGTCCACGGAGCCTGCCGAGAGCGAGGCCTCGGCAGCATCCAGATAGGACCGCACTGCCGCCCCACTGGCCGGCAGCCCCGGCTCTGCGGCGGGCGCCGCATCTGCCAGTGCCCGGCGCACCTCAGCCGGCACGCCGAGCCCGAGCTCCCGGCGGTAGAGCTCGCGGCATTTGTCGGCCTGCTCCCGCGCCCGCCGGTAGTCACCCAGGGACACCAAGGCCTTGATCAGCACGGCGTGGCAGTCGGCGTTGAAGGGGTCCAGGTGCAGCGCGCGGGTGGCGAGGTCGACGGCGTCGTCCGCTTTTCCGGCCGCCAGCGCGGCGAGCGATGCCTCGTAGAGCAGCGTCAGGACGGAGTTCTCGAGCCGGTGCCGCTGGTCCTCCAGCCAGGACTCGAACGCCGGGCATTCTTCAAAGGCGAGACCCTCCAGGAGGTCGCCGTCGAAGGTGCGGGGGTCGGCGCCGCCGGCTGGCTGCAGGGCGGCAAGCACATCGCAGTTCCAGCCGGCCGGCAACACCAGCCGCAGCGGGTCGCCGCCGACCGAATCCGCGCCGAGGGTCCGGCGCAGCTCGGAGAGATTCCAGCGCAGGGCGCCGAGCGGGTCCTCGGCGTCGGGAAACAGGAGGGCCGCCGTCCGGGCCCGGCCGGTGCCGCCCGGTTGCAGCGCGAGGTAGGCCAGCACAGCCCACGCCTTGCGGCCCCGGGGCTGCCGGGGTGCGGTGCCAGCGGACTCGATCCGGGGCGGACCGAGGAGCCGAATCCAAGTCTCGGCCATATGAGTCATGCTACGCCGCCAGCGGGCGCACGGGAGGGGCCGACGGCGGGCGTGCGGCGGGGGAGCGACGGCGCCTGGCCGGCGCCTGATCGGAGCCGAAGGGAGCGGGAAGCGGGCGGAAATCGCAGCGGAAAATGCTCACACGGTGGCTCACACGGTGGGTGCGGAAACTGGACATGTCCCCACAAGAGGACCGGAAACCTGAACCCCAGCCGCAAACTAAACCCGCACCGATCTCCCGGGATTCCGGCCCAACAACCTGATCCATCATCAGCCCCAACAACCAGCTCCATCACTCGCCCGAGGTGCTCTTCACATGGAATTTGCCGCTTTCCTGCTCGCCGGACTCCTGGTCTTCGCAGCCGTCGCCACCATCGTCGCTGTCGTCCGCGACGGCCGGGGCCACACCCCTCCCATCCGGTCCACCCGCCCCTGGATGGCAGGCAACCTGCCCAGCGAACCGTACGCATCCCTGCGGTCTCTCCAGGGCTGACCGAATCCGGTAACCACACGCCAGTAACCGCACGGGCCTGACCCCCACCTCCAGCATGGGAGGCGGAGGTCAGGCCCGACGTCGTGCGGTGCCGTGTGGAGTTCAGCCCTTCGCGGCGGCGCTGCTCGGGTAACCGCCGCGTCCGTTCACGGGGCCTGCGTAGCCCCGGTCTGAGGAGGCCGGTCTTTTAGAAGGACCGTCGCGGCGATTGCGGTCCCAAATGCGAAGAGGACCAACGGAGTTTGGAAAATCGCGCCCATGATGGCGAACCCTGCATCGGCTATTGGCTTCGACGCCGAAAATAGGCATGCGGCGTCGATGGCCAATGCGGCCGCGTAGCCGACGAAGAAGCAGACGAGCAGCGCAGGAGTCCTGTAGGTCTTCGTGAACGCCCTAACCGCGAAGTCGTAGACCAGGTATTTGAGTCCGATCATGGAGGGCGCGAAGGTCAGAACGTAGAAAACGTCCACGTCCTCCGGAAATTCGGCGAGCGGAACGTTCGCGGTGCCTTGGTAAATGCCGGCTGAGTGGAACCAAAAACCCGCCAGCTGGGCAGCGACAAGCAGGACAGCCGCGGCACCGTACCGCAGCAGTACCGTTCCACGCCGTGTCATTCGGATTGCCATGGCGTCAGTATGACAGTGCCCGTCAAGGGCTCCCCCTCGAAGACTGGGCTACGGGCCGCCGTCGTGATCGCAGCCTATATTTCCCCTGCTGAGACTGGCGCCATGAAGGTTTCCAGGGACGTAGCCGGCGCTCTTGAAATCTGAAGAGTGCCGGATGTCAGATGGTCTCAGACAACCACACCGGAGGAGGTCGGCATGACGATCGCTTTCAACCACACCATCGTCTACGCAACGGATAAGCGGCGGTCGGCGAAGTTCCTCGCCAACGTGCTCGGACTGCCGGAACCTCAAGCCATGTGGTCCTTCATGACTGTGCCTCTTGACCACGGGGTGGCCCTCGATTTCGCCACGGCGGACCGGCCCATCGCCCCGCAGCACTACGCCTTCCTGGTCAGCGAGGAGGACTTCGACGGTATCTTCGCAAGGATCCAGGCCGAGGGCATCCCCTATTGGGCAGACCCGGGACGGTCCCGCCCACAGCAGATCAACCACAACGACGGCGGACGCGGCGTCTACTTCGCGGATCCTGACGGGCATTTCCTTGAAGCAATCACGCGCCCGTACGGATCGGGTGCTGTTTGACGTCCCAGGTTCGCCGTCACGGCCACCGTGAGGCAGATGGAGCCGGCCGCCCGCGAGCGGATCCGCGAGCAAGCACCGGCCTCCGCGGGACCCGCCGTGACCGTTGCGCGGCACGATGGCATCGGCGAGGATGGACGCGATTCACCGTGCTGCGAAGAAGGAGTCGACGCGAATGACCAAGTATCTGATCTCGTTTCCCAGTGCCGCCATGGTCTTCCCTGAGGAAGAGCTGCAGGCTGTTTCGGATGCGTCGCACGCGGTCGTCCAGGAGGCGAAGGATGCCGGCGTCTGGGTGTTTGGCGGCGGCATCGATGAGGGCATCCCGCCCGTCATGGTCGACGGCGATGGGACCGTGAGCGAGGGCACTTACCCGCAGACGACGCAGCTCGAAGGTGGCTACTCGGTGCTGGAGCTGCCCTCGTACGAGGCGGCCTTGGAGTGGGCCGCGAAGATCGCGGTCGCCTGCCGTTGCGCGCAAGAGGTGCGCGCTTTCCAATACGATTCCGCCAGCTAGAGGATGCTGCTCATACTTGAGACTGAGCTCCGCGCCCAGGGGATCACGGCCCATGTGGCTGCTCCACCGGCGGACCTCTTTCTCGAAGACCACCGCATCTGGCGGCCTCCCACCGAGACCGCCATGCACGCGGGAGCTGACGTGAAGGCGCCGACGAACGAATAGCGGCGGCGGGAGAACCTCGGGGCACCGTTCCCCGCCCCGGACAGGCGCGGAACACCGGCGTCGTCGGTCAAGTGTCTAGACACCCGCATTGGCGCGGGAGCATCCTAAACGTGTGCGCGTTTCGGGAGGAGAGCGGCCACGGGGCAGGGAGATCCCGCCCTGGCTGGGGAACCCTGGGGAACCGGTGGACCGTTGGCAGTCCCACCTTCCAGGCGTGCGGACACGATCGGCGAGGGAACCGGGGACCAGATCATGGACGAAACATCCGATACGCGGCAAAGGCTGTCCAACCGCATCGACGAGAAGCAACGGGACCTTCAGTCCTACCTCGGCAGGGAACGACCACGGCGCTCCCGGCTGGCCAGCATCAGCATCGTGGGCAGCGCGCTGGCCGCCGCGTTCACGGTCGGCCCCGCCGCCGGTGGCACCGGGTTCACTGAAGCGGTGGCGAACATCTTCAACCTGGCCGACGACTCGATTGTGTGGCGCGGGCTGTGTCTGCTGGCGGTGATCTGCTCCGTTGCGGCGGCGCTGGCGACAAACTTTGCCACGTCCCGTTCCGTGGCGGACCGTGTGAGCGCAGCCGAGACGGCCAGCGCCCAGCTGGAGGGGCTGCAGGTCTCGCTGAACTTCGGTCACATCGAGATCGACGAGGCCGTCAAGCTCTATCAGCAATACGCCACGCAAGTGGCGTTCGTGGAGGCATCTCCGGCGCGGTGAGCTGTTCCTTCAACCAGCGTCTCAGCAGACAGCAGAAGCGTTCGGGTCGCCCTGCAGTTACCCCTGCAATCCAGCCCCTGTTTTCAGCCCTCCAGAATCAGCTCGACTTCCACGTCCACCTCATCGCCGGCGCGAATGCCGGCCGCGGTTCTAATGGCCTTCTTGACGGGGAGGAGATACGAGTTGGTCCTGCTGTCCGGGAAGAGCGACGTCGACCACCGCTGCCCGGCGATGCAGGCCTTCACCTTCAACGAACCGAAGCTCTTCCGGAACGGAGCGGCTTGGTCCTTGAGCTGCTCCGCCAGGTCTGGCGGCAAGGTGATGAAGTGCCAGCCTGCCTGCTCGGGGTAGTGCCACAGCTCGGCACGGAACGCGTACGACGTCGTCACGCCCTTAGTGTGGCACGGTCCAAAGGTCGGCGCGGTGAGTGCCGGCCTGCCCAGAGATCGTTCCATCCTGTCAGGGTGGCAGTGCCATAGCAGGGAGTGAATAGCGCGGCGGAAGCGACTAGTGCTGCCCCGAGGCTGTGGTCCCGAACATCAGGGTCCGTCGCGGCACATCGTAAAAGACGGTCGCCGACGCGGGAAGGAGCGCCTGCAGGTTCTCGGCATCCTGCCCGTCCAATGTCAGGAGCTCTTCCCATGCCCCTTGATCAAGGACCAGCTGAAGCGTCCAGGTGCCAGGCTTTCCGGGGTCGCCCGCCACCCAGCTGAACTGGTAATGGCTGACCTGACGGACTTTGATGCTGTCGTCAGTCAAAGGCTGTTTAGGTGTCGGGGTCATGGTCTCCTCCTGAACACGCCGCGCCCGGTTTGGTGCGACCGCGCTATTGCCGTTAAGCAAAATATAGGCCCGGGGCGAAGCTTCATCCAGACCCCTGTCCCGCATACCGTCTAGGGTCACCTCCACGAACAGCGGCCCTTCCCCGAGCAGCCTGACGCTGTGGGGAAGGACCACCCAGTTTACGCGGCGTTCGCGCCGGAATGCGGCGATGGACTACGGCGTGGGGCTGCCGCCGTTGACGTTGAGCGTCTCGCCCACGACATAGCTGGACTCCGCGGATGCCAGGAACACGTAGGCCGGGGCCAGCTCTGCCGGTTGGCCGGCCCGGCCAAGGGGAGTGTCCTTGCCGAACTCAGGCAGGGCCTCCGTCGGTTGCCCGCTGCTGGGCTGGAGCGGCGTCCAGATGGGCCCGGGTGCGACCGCATTGACCCGGATTCCCTTCGGGGCGAGCTGCTGGGCCAGACCCTTGGTGAAGTTGTTGATGCTGGCCTTGGTGGTGGCGTAATCAATCAGCGTCGGCGAGGGGTTGTAGGCCTGGATGGAGGTGGTGTTGATGATGGCGGACCCGGGCGGCAGGTGCGGCACGGCGGCCTTGGTCAGCCAGAACATGGCGTAGACGTTGGTCTTCAGCGTGTGGTCGAACTGCTCGTCGGTGATCTCACCGATGTCCTCCTGCGCCACTTGCTTGCCGGCGTTATTCACGAGGATGTCCAAACCGCCCAGTTCACGCACCGCAGTGTCCACCAGCTCGCGGCACGTCGCCGAGTTCTTGAGGTCACCGGGAACCTTGATCGCTTTGCGCCCGGCTTTCTCGATCAGGTTCGCGATGCGGGTGGCGTCCTCCTCCTCTTCGGGCAGGTAGGAGAGGACGACGTCGGCGCCCTCGCGTGCGAACGCGATGGCCGTGGCGGCGCCGATGCCGGAGTCCCCTCCGGTCACGAGCGCCTTGCGGCCCTCGAGCCGGCCGGTGCCGCGGTACGTGTCCTCGCCCAGGTCCGCCTTCGGGGTCAGCTTGGCATCCAGGCCGGGTTCTGGCTGGCTCTGCTTCGGGGGTGAGATGTGTTCGTACGCTGTTACCGGGTTTTTGAAGGTGTACTGATCAGTCATGATGCTCCTCCGGATGTTGGGGTCTCAGCGCGGACAATGTGCACTCCACGCACATGCTAAGCATGCTTACAATCAACCCTAGCCAGTGCGGCGGTTCCGGCGCAACGGACCTGGCGGCTAGGTAGGGCGGGCAGTCGCCTGGAGGCGGCTGCTCGCTGGGAGGTTGCACGGCTCCTCTCTGTCAGGCGGAACCTGCGGCGTGTGACCCACTCCTCAGAAGCCCGACGGCGGCCGGCTGGCCCTTGGGGACGGCGGGAGCTGCCGAAATCCGCGCGGATCCGGGGAATGTGACGCCAGGGGACACCTCAGGGGGCCGATTTGTGCAGGGTCCTCCGGSCGTGTAAAGTAATTCGAGTCGCCGCCGCTGATGCGGAAAGAAAGCGACCGACCCCCTTCTAAACAGCCTGAAAATGGTTCGCGAATTTGCGTGCTAAATAACGGCGGGGACCTTCTTGGATGAATGTAAATCGCAGAAATGCGAATTTGCAAAGACTTCCAAGATCGGGTAAGTTTGAAAAGTTGCTCCGGAGCGATCCTTGACTGATTGTTGGTTGTGGTGGTGCCGGGTGTGTCTGTTGTTTGAGAACTCAATAGTGTGCCAAGTTTGTTGATACCAATTTATTGTATTGAATTGGTTGAATTTGCCGGGCCCGCCACCCCGTGGTGTGGTCTGGTGTTATTTGGCTGGTTTCAAATTTTGTGCAGCGTGTGCATCCCGTTTTCCCGGGGGCGCATGTTGTGTCTGTTTTACTTCAACGGAGAGTTTGATCCTGGCTCAGGATGAACGCTGGCGGCGTGCTTAACACATGCAAGTCG
>NZ_JBFTZW010000107.1:0-9728 GCF_056406555.1 Arthrobacter sp. P1_B4 | reverse complement strand
CCATACTGGCCCAAAGGGAGGGGGCTGGATTGCGGATCCTGATGGTGGAGGATGAGGACGCCCTGGCGGAGACAGTCCGCCGCGGGCTGAGGAACGAGGGGTTCGTCGTCGACGTCGCCCACGACGGCGTGCGGGGACTCGCGGCGGCGCTGGAGAACGCGTACGATGCCATCCTGCTGGACCTCATGCTGCCGCGGATGAACGGCTACGACGTCTTGAAGGAATTGCGGCAACGCAAGGTGTGGACTCCGGTGCTGATGCTCACGGCCAAGGACGGCGAATACGACCAGACCGATGCCTTCGACCTGGGCGCTGATGACTACCTCACCAAGCCGTTCAGCTTCCTGGTGCTGGTGGCCCGGATCAGGGCGTTGATCCGGCGCGGAGCGCCCGCCAGGCCTGTCATCATGACGCTTGGCACGCTGTCCCTGGACCCCGTCAGCCACAGTGTGCGCCGCGGCGACACCCTCATCAGCCTCACGGCCAGGGAGTACGGGCTCCTGCATTATCTGATGCGCCGGCATGACCAGATCGTCTCAAAGGCGGAAATCCTGCAAAACGTCTGGGATCCGGCTTTCGAGGGCGCGAACAATGTGGTTGAGGTGTACATCGGCTACCTTCGGCGCAAGATTGATGTCCCGTTCGGGATCCACAGCCTGACCACGGTGCGCGGCATGGGCTATCTGCTCAGCGCCGACCCGACCCCTGAACCCCGTGCCGCCGGGAGTCGCGAGGAGTGACGTCGGCCGGCTCCACAGGTTCCGGAAGGGGAAGTGTGATCTCAAAGCGGCAGTGACCCGCCGGTCCGTCCGTCGGACGGATGCTCCCATGATGGGCGGCCACAATTCCCGCCGCGATGGCCAGGCCCAGTCCGCTGCCGCCGCCTTCCCGGGAACGGCTGCCATCGAGCCGGACGAACCGTTCGAAGATCCGCTCCCGGTCCGCCTCCGGGATGGGGTCGCCGTCGTTGTCGACAGTGAGGATGACCCGGTCCCCGGCCGTGTGCAGGTCCACGGCGATCCGGGACAGGGCGTGGCGGTCGGCGTTGTCCAGGACGTTCCGGAGGACCTGCGCCAGCCGCCGGGCGTCGCCGCGGATCCGGGTCGGAACGAGCTCCACCGAGATCCGGTTCCGGCTGGTGGACCGCAGCCGGCGGATCTCCTGGTCCAGCACGTCGTCAAGATCGACGTCCTTCTGCTCTACGCGCAGGCCGCCGTCATTGGCTTTGGCCAGTGTCAGCAGGTCCTCCACGAGGAAGCTCATGCGGGCCGTCTCCTCGGAGA
Organism: Arthrobacter sp. P1_B4; assembly: GCF_056406555.1. Classification (NCBI taxonomy): domain Bacteria; kingdom Bacillati; phylum Actinomycetota; class Actinomycetes; order Micrococcales; family Micrococcaceae; genus Arthrobacter; species Arthrobacter sp. P1_B4. The sequence goes on along the minus strand of NZ_JBFTZW010000107.1, from coordinate 8,445 downwards.
GGACATCCTTCATCTGAAGCCACATCGCCCCGGTCGGGTCCGCCGCCGCGATCTCGATTCCGGCCCTCAGCGTGGCCAACGGGCTGCGCAGCTCGTGGCTGGCGTCCGAGACGAATCTGCGCTGTTCGGTGTCCGAGGCCTGCAGCCGGTCCAGCATGGTGTTCATGGTCAGCGCCAGGGCGTGGATTTCGTCGTTGGTGGGCGGGACGTCGACGCGCCCATCCAGCCGCTCGGCGTTGATCCGGGCCACCTGGCCACGGATCCGCTCAACCTGGCGGAGGGAACGGCCCACCAGGAGCCATACGGACACGGCCACGGTCCCGAGCAGCAGCGGCGTGGCTCCCAGCATGAACCACGCGACGGTGGAAATGGTGTCCGCCTGTATCTGTGAGGCCTGGGCCACCACCACGGTGTAGCTCAACGTGCCGGTCCGTGCTCCCACGGTGACGATGTGGTAGTCGTCGGTGTCCCCGATGCTCGGAAGGCTCGAGACGTCCTGGGTCATGGTCTGGCCCGGGCTGGGCCGCTGGGCTGACAGGGGGGCGTTGGCGACCTCGGGGTCCGAGCTGGCCAGGACGTACCCTTCGGCATCCAGCACCTGGACGAACTGGCCCGCATGCGCGGTGTCAACGATGTAGGCGCGGCCATCCTCGATGTCCATGTCCTCCATCTCGGCGATCACGTCCAGGGCCTTCTGCTGGGCTGCGGCGTCGCTCGACCGCGCCAGGGACGCCTGCAGCAGGACCAGAAGGACGAGGCCGCCGAGCAGCAGCGCCACGGCTACGACGCCGACGGCGACCGCCGTCGAGCGCTTCCGCACGCCCCATCGAATCTCGCCCCTGGCGGGGCCGGAGGGGGCCCGTTTGCCCAGTGCCATGCTCCAAGAATGCGTCAATGCGCGGTTCGGGACAACCACCGCGGCCGCCTTGCCGGCGCCGCCCGCCCGGCCGGCGCCCCGGCGGTGGCCGGAGCGCTCCCGCCTGCGCGCACGTCCCCACGGAGAGAGGCTGCTCTCAGTCTCTTCTCAGCGGGATGGGGGAGAGTGGAAATAGGCCGCAGAAGACCGGCCGCCGGCCGCCACGGGGCCGTTCGTCCACAGATTCCGGCCGCACGCTCTCCTCAACCAGTGTGCGGCCGGACACGGCACCGGGCGAAGCGGCGCAGCAGGCGCCGACAACAGCCGCTTCCCTTACTCCCTGCCGATGAGCAGCGGGCCAGCGCCTCAAGGCCGGGGCGTCACCCGGAGCCAGACGAACTGCCGGGCGTCCAGGACCAGTCCCGCGTCGAGGCACACGTGGGCGCCGGTCAGGACGTCGACGGCGCCAGCCGCGAAGCCGGAGAGCGTCAACGCCGTTACCTCCTGGGGGCCGTCGCTGAAGTTAGCCAGGGCGAGGATCAGCGTTCCATTTCCGGGACGCTGGTACCCCAGGACTCCCGGGTTGTTCGTGGCGAACCCGGCCAGCCGGGTCCCGGCCAGTTCCGGCGTCGCGGACCGTACGGACACCATCCGGCGCAGCCCGGCAAAGACCGCCCCGGCGGGGGTTTCCGGCTCCGCGCGCCGCGCGTACCCTGCGGCCGGGTAGTGCGGCCGGTGCACCCAGCGGCTGTCCGTTCCGTGGCCTTCCTCGGCGGCGTACCCGTAGTCGTTGAACTGGCCGACCTCGTCACCGAGGTAGAGCAGCGGGATGCCCCCGGTGCTGAAGGCCACCGAGTGGGCCAGCAGGATCCGGTCCACTGCCGCATCGGTTCCGCCCTCCAGCCCGCAGAGCGACGCCGTTGTGCCGGAAATCCGGCAGTCGCCGGTGCGGGGGTTGTCCTGAAAAGGCACCCCGCGGGCGAAGCTGCCAGGGAAACGGTTGACGTAGAAGGAATTGAGGAATCGCCGGTGCTCGAAGGCATTGATGCCAAGCTCGGCGGCATCCTCATCCGCAAATGTCCAGCCGATGTCGTCATGGCTGCGGACGTAGTTCACCCACGCCGTGCCGTCCGGAATATTGTGGCGCCGCTCCAGGGCCTGGGTGAGCAGGGACACGTCGCGGGTGGCCAGCGCCTCCCAGATCAGCGCCATCTGCAGGGGGTTGTAGGAGAGCTGGCACTCGGCGGGGTCAATGTAACGGGCCACCTCGTCGGGGTGGACGATCGCCTCGGACTTGAACAGCAGCGACGGCGCCGCCAGCCGGCACACGGCATTGAACGCCTGCAGCAGCGTGTGGGCTTCGGGAAGGTTCTCACAGGGCGTGCCGAGCTGCTTCCAAATGAAGGCGACGGCGTCCATCCGGAGAATGTCCACGCCCTGGTTGGCCAGGAACAGCATCTCGCCCGCCATGGCACGGAAGACGTCCGGGTTGGAGTAGTTCAGGTCCCACTGGAAGGTGTGGAACGTGGTCCAGACCCACCGTCCGTCCGGCAAGTCGACGAATGAGCCGGGGTGGTCGTCCGGGAAGATTTCGCGCACGGTTTGCTCGAACGCGTCCGGCATGGACCTGTCCGGGAAGATCCAGTAGTAGTCGCTGTAGGCCGGCTCGCCCGCGGCCGCCTTCCGGGCCCATTCGTGCTCGTCGGAGGTGTGGTTGAAGATGAAGTCGACCACGAGGCTGATGCCGTTCGCCCGCAGCTCGGCGGCGAGGTCACGCAGCTGCTCCATGGTGCCCAGCCTGGGATTGACGTCCCGGTAGCTGGAAACGGCGTAGCCGCCGTCGGAGTGCGGTTCGGGGGCCAGGAACAGCGGCATCAGGTGCAGGTAGGTCAGGCCCATTTCCTTGAAATAGGGGATCCGGGCGCGGACGCCTTCGAGGTCCATGGCGTATCTGTCGACGTAGCAAACGCCGCCGAGCATGGTATTGGACTGGAACCAGCCGCTGTTGTGTTCCCGTTCGGCGTCGAGGCCCTTGAGCGGCGCAGGCCTCTCGGCCCACGACCGGGCAGACTGCATCACTAGGTCGGTGAGCTGATCCAGCCAATCAGGCCGTGCGCCGTAGAGATCGTGGAACAGCCGGAACAAGGCCGGGAAATGACGGTCGAAGCGCTCTTCGAAGACGGCCCGGTCCGCGCCGTCCCACCCGATCCCCGTGCCCGCCGCCAAGGCCCGGAGCACATGCCGGCGGGCCTCGCTGTGGACGCCGTCGGCTAGAAGGGCGGGTTCAACCATGGAGCATCTCCTTTGACCAGTTTCAGTCCCCGACGGCGCGACGACCGTTCACATCCTTGCAGAAGGACGCGCGGGTGCCCAGCACGGCAGCCGTGTCCGGCGAGGAAAGGCAGCCGACAGCCGATGCCGCCAATGGTGCTGCCGCGAAGGTCTATAGGCTGGCGTGATGACCGCCTTGACTGATCTCCTGCCCACGCTGCTGGGCGTAGGGCTCCTGATGCTGGTCACCGTGGGGTTGCTTGCGGTTTTCCGGATCCCGCACCGGACCGCGCCGGCGCTGGCCATCCTGCGCGGGGCTGTGCAACTGGCTGTCATCAGCCTCATACTGGGCACTGTTATCACCAGTCCGGTCTGGGTCGGCGCCGCACTTCTCGTGATGTTTTCGGTGGCCGCAGTGACGGCCGCGCGACGCCTGGGGTGGAGTTGGGGCCGCCTGGCGGTAGTGGGCGGCTCGATGGCCGCCGGCATCCTGGTGACCCTGGCGATCGTTTTCGGCACGGGCGCTATGGCCCTGACGCCCCGCTACGCGCTGGCAATTGGGGGGATCGTGATCGGCAATGCGATGACCATCGCCACTCTGGCCGGCCGGCACTTTGCCGAGTCGGTGAATGAACGTTGGGATGAGGTTGAAGCGTGGCTGGCTTTGGGGGCGACGCGGCGTCAGTCGACGTTGGAGCTGGCCCGGCGCGCCGTCTATTCCGCCCTCATCCCTTCGACCGACCAGACTAAGACGACGGGACTTGTTACCCTGCCCGGGGCGTTTGTGGGTGCGATCTTCGGCGGCCTTTCACCCTTGGAGGCGGGCCGCTTCCAGATCGTCGTGCTCGCCTCGATCATGGCGGCAGGTTCCATGACCGCCGTGGCCCTGATCGGGATCATCGCGCCGGTGAGGGTGCGTCCGGTGCGTCCACGCTAGCGTCCGCGCCTTGGGCCGTCCTGACTACGCCGGCACCCGGATGACCAGGGGGTCCATCGCCTGGCCGTCGGCGTACTGGCCGTCGAAAAGTTCCGAACCGGCCTGGGAGACGGCGACCTCGACGCGCTCCCAGACGAGAAACCCCTCCATGTTGCGGGGCGCGGCAGTGCGCAGGGTGCCGACATCCGAGCGGTCCGTCCCGCCGCCGTCGCCCGTGCTGATGGACAGGACCCCGTGCCCGGCCGCGAACTCGACCCATGGATCCAGCAGCCGGACGAACATCATTCCGTGGTGACCGGCGACGCGGACATCGCCGCGGAACCGCAGCAATCCGGTGCCGCTGGCGGGATCGTACTCGGAGCCGGCGGGAGCGAAGCAGAACTCTCCGGACGCAGTGACCGTGGCGCCGTCGGCTGCGGAAACAGCACCGTCCGGGAGTCCCGAAATGTAATCCATAAAGCTGCGTTTGATACCCCAGGTCAGACCCGGCAGGGGCAGCGGGGCGGGGGAGGCGGACGTTGGTGTCACGTGGGTTCTCCTGGGCTGTCGGGCGGATCTACATCCGAGCCTAGCCGCGGATCCGCGCCGGGCTGAACTGTTGCACCGCCGCCGCTTCATCCTAAGTATTTCTCTGACGGCGTAGGCCCGCCAGGACTACTCCCGGGACGGCGGTGGTTGACTTGGATGAGTACCGTTTAGCAGGAGGTGCACCGTGGCCGCGTCCATCAGCAGGGTTTCCGGATCCGATGTGTCCGAAGACCCGTTGGATTCATATTCCGCAACGGTCATCCGCGTGGCCGAGGCTGTCACCCAGCACGTCGCCGCGCTCGAGGTGACCGGCAACGGGCGCAACGGCAGGGTGAGGGTCGGTGCGGGCTCGGCCGTGCTGTTCACCACGGACGGATATCTGCTGACGAATGCCCACGTGGTGGGTGGCGCCCAGTCCGGCCACGCAGTCTTCGCCGACGGCACCAGCACGGCCGTTGACGTGGTGGGCGCCGACCCGCTCTCCGATCTTGCCGTGGTCCACGGCAGGGCACCCACCGCGGCGCCGGCTGAACTCGGCGACGCCGAGTCCCTCCGGGTCGGCCAGCTGGTCATCGCCGTGGGCAATCCGCTCGGGCTCGCCGGCTCCGTCACCGCCGGCGTGGTCAGCGGGCTGGGCCGTTCGATCCCGGTCTGGTCCGGACGGAGCCGGCGCGTGATCGAGGACGTCATCCAGACCGACGCGGCCCTCAACCCCGGCAGCTCCGGCGGGGCGCTGGCAGACGCCCGCGGGCGGATCGTCGGCATCAATACGGCCGTGGCCGGTGTTGGGCTCGGGCTGGCCGTTCCCATCAACGCGACGTCCCGGCGGATCATCGCGTCGCTGCTCAAGGACGGCCGCGTCCGCCGGGCCTACCTGGGCCTGGTCAACACACCGATCCAGTTGCAGCCGAGCGCCGTCGTCCGGACGGGCCGCAGGGAGGGCCTGCTCGTGGTCGAAGTCCTCCCGGATTCCCCCGCCGAGCGGGCCGGGCTACGGACCGGCGACATCCTCCTGAAGGTCGGACACATGTATGTGTCCAACGCCGAGAGCCTGCAGAAACTGCTGTTCGCCGAAGCGATCGGGGAGCCGCTGGACCTTGCCGTGCTCCGGGACGGCGCGGACCTGCGACTGGTGGCCGTGCCCGCCGAGATGACCGATAACCAGTAGGGAAACCCGGTCCGGACCGGCGGTTTCAACCCRCTGGAATTTGCCCGCCGGGGGCCTAATCGCTGCCCGGCTAAACTACTTGGGTCCGCATAGCGGCGGCCCGCGGAATTACTTGGTTGGCGCCGCAATCACCTGCCCTCCGCTCCGCGCGCTTACTCAGCGGTACTGACCCCTGTACGCGTCTTTCTTTGGGCGAAAGATCGGGTAGCGGCATGCCTTGTTGCGCCCCGCCGGGCGTGTCACGGTGTCATTGGAAAGCCGGAGGGAACAGAGCCTCAGTACGGCCTGGTTTCGATGTTGATCCGGCTCTCCATAGACGATTAAGTTCGTTTTACCTGGGGAAATCGGAGAACATCGTGGATAGCCCAAAGGAAACAGCACCTTCCATTTCGGTCCGCCTCTTCGGATCATTCGAAGTGCGCCGGGACGGCGTGGCGCTCACCGCCGCCGACATGGGCGGATGCAAGCCCCGGCACATACTGGAAATCCTTCTCCTGAACCTTGGCACGCCCGTGTCCAAGACCCGCCTGATCGATCTTCTCTGGGGCGCCGGAGCCAGTGACGGCTCCGTGGCGACCCTCGAGAGCTATATCAGCGGTATCCGCCGTGCCATCCAGCCGGGGCAGACCAAGACCGGCCCGCTCCGCACGGCCAACAGTGGCTACGTCCTGGATCCTACGCTCGTGGACCTCGATCTGTTCCGGTTCCGGGACCTGGTCCGCGACGCCGGTGAGCTGGCTCCGGCGGAGGCCTACCCCCTGATGCTCGAGGCCCTGGAGATTTCCGCCGAGCCGCTGCTCGGGTTCGAACTTGCCTCCGACTGGGCCGAAGAGGCGCGCGCACGCCATGCAGCCGAGAAGGTGGCGCTGCAGATCCTCGCGGCAGAAACGGCGGCTCTGCTGGACAAACCAGACGATGCCGTCAACCTGGTCCAGGCTGCCATTCGCGCGGAGCCCCTGAACGAGCGGGCCTGGACGGTGCTGGTGACCGCCTATGAACAGGCAGGCCTGCCGGCGGAGGGCCTCGCAGCGTATGACCGCTGCCGGCGGCTCTTCGACCGCGACCTTGGCTGCAGCCCCGGTCCGGCCCTGCAGGAAGCGCATCTGCGGCTACTGCGGCAGCGCGCGGAAAGCAACTCCGAACTCTCCGAGGTACTGGCGGCGCTGCTCTATCTGGGTGAGCGGTTGAACGGGCCCAAGAGCCGGCAGCTGCCGGCGGCGGAGTCCCGGCGCATGCATGAGAACGCCGGGCGGGTGCTTGATTCCTTCCTCCAGCGCGTCCGGGCCGCGGTCTGACCCCCGCGGGGCCGCCACCGTTGGACCGGCGGCGCCGAATTGATGACCGAGATGGCCGCCACAGGGACGCGGGCGTTAGCTTCGTCACGTGGCCGGGATTCTCGGGGAATTCCGCCGCGCCGGGCCTCATACTGGGAACATCCCCGGCGGGCAGTCCCACCGCCGGGCGTGAGGAGGGCCCATGGAAACCTTGAAGAAAGTCGTCACGAACGAGTACTTCCCCGCAGCCGCTGTGCTGTCCGGAGTCATCCTGTTCTGGGTCCTGGGCCTCTTCGGCGGACTGTCCCTCCTAAGCACCCGCCAAAGCCCGGTGACCACCCTGACGTGGATGATGTTCGTCTACGCCGCAGCGGTGCTCTCGCCCCTGGCCGGGCTTGTCGCCGCCATCGACCTCGTGCGCCGGTGGCTGCGGAACCGGCAGGCGGCCGCGGCGGAATCCGCCTAGTCCGCCCCGCCTGGCCTATCCCGGCGCCCGGTCCATCCCGGCGCCCGGTCAGCCAGCCGGCGCCATGCCGCTGCCGGCGCCCTCTGTCAACCGAAGCGCGACTGTTACTCGAAGCGCGACGGATCACCCATGCCGCGCCGGACGATTTCTGCGACGCCGCTGGAGTAGTCGATCACAGTGGTTGGCTCGGCACCACAGTCGCCGGAATCGATCACGGCGTCCACCACGTGGTCCAGGCGTTCCTTGATCTCCCACCCCTGAGTGAGTGGCTCTTCCTCATCGGGAAGCAGCAAAGTGCTCGACAGCAGCGGCTCGCCAAGCTCAGCGAGCAGCGCCTGCACGACGTGGTTGTCCGGAATGCGCACGCCAACAGTCTTTTTCTTCGGGTGCAGCAGCCGTTTCGGGACCTCCCTGGTCGCCGGCAGGATGAAGGTATAGCTGCCGGGCGTGACGGCCTTGATGCTGCGGAACACATCGTTGTCGATCTGGACGAACTGGCCCAACTGGGCGAAGTCCTTGCAGACGAGGGTGAAATGATGTTTGCCGTCCAACTGCCGGATGGTCCGGATCCGGTCCAGGGCCTCCCGGTTACCCAGCTGAGCGCCCAGCGCGTAGCAGGAATCCGTGGGGTAAGCGATCAGGCCGCCTGAGCGCACGATGTCCACCGCCTGGAGGATCGAACGGGGCTGGGGGTTCTCGGGGTGCACATCGAAGTATCTCGCCATGCCAAGAGCATACGCCCGGCGGCCGCCCGGACGACCACAGCGGAGCCCGTCAGCCGACCCGAATGTCCCGCGGCGGAGCGGGGCCGGCCGCTGCTTGTGCACAGACAGTTCTGTCTGATACTTTCATTCCGGTGTAGACAAACCTGTCTACACCCCACTCATGCAGGTTTGCGGCAACGAACACCGAGAGCGAGAACCGAATGCTGTCAATGGCAGGAAA
>NZ_JBFTZW010000106.1:0-9960 GCF_056406555.1 Arthrobacter sp. P1_B4 | reverse complement strand
AGGTGATTGCTGCCGACGTGATCGGGGACATGGCCTACACCGTTGGGTACGAGCATACGAGCACCTCGGTAAACGGAGAGCCGAGGGACTACACACTGCGCGTGACCCAGGTCTACCGGCGCGAGGGTGGCGAATGGAAGGTCGCCCATCGCCACGCAGACACCCTGGCGCAGCCGGACAAGCCTCAGGACGCCTGAGCCCCGTCCTTGGTGTCAGGAGCCGGTGTCAGGACGGTGTTCAGGAGCCGGCGGTCAGGATCCAGGGCGCCCCGGCCACTCTTTGCCCGCCCAGGGGTCGTAGTCGGCGATGAGCTCCTCCTGCGGCGGACGCTCATTTTCCGGGACGTGCTGCAGGTTCACCCGGACCCGGTACCAGAGCGAACTCGATCCCCGCATTCCGTCGACGAGTACGTCGGCGGGATGCAGGGCTGACAAGAGGTCCGCATGCCGGGTCTTCCATTCCTCGAGCGCCGCGAGCGCCTCGGGCTTGGTCTTGGTCCGTGCCACCTCGATGAGCGGCATTACCGATTGCCGGCGGCCCAGGCCGTCGCTGCCGCGCGGCGGCTTTTCGGCGGGGCCGAGCCCGGCAGCCAGACTGATGAGCCTGTCGAGCGTCCCTACCGCGTCGTCGATCCCGGCGTGGGGGTCGCCCATCGCCGCGAAGCGCTCAAGCACAGTGGGCACCGTGAATTGTTCCGGCCGGGTGGAGGTAACCTCGTCCCAATTGAGCGGAGTCGAGACCCGGGCATCGGGCAGGGGCCGGATCGAGTACGCCGATGCCACGGTGCGGTCCTTGGCGTTCTGGTTGAAGTCGACGAACACACTCTCGCCGCGCTCCTCCTTCCACCACCGCGCGGTGGCGAGGCCCGGAGCGCGGTTCTCGACCTCGCGGGCGAGGGTCTCGGCGGCGAGCCGCACGTCGCGGTACGACCACTGAGGCGCGATGCGCACGAGGATGTGGAGTCCCCGCGAACCGCTCGTCTTCGGCCACCCCACCAGTCCGACGTCGTCGAGCACCTCCCGCGCGACATAGGCGACATCGACGATCTGCGCCCAGTCGACCCCCGGCATCGGGTCGAGGTCGACCCGGAGCTCGTCCGGGTGCTCGAGGTCCTCTGCACGCACGGGGTGAGGGTTGAGGTCCAGGCATCCAAGATTCACGACCCACGCCAAGCCCGCAGCATCCCGGATGACGGCCTCTTCGGCAGATGTTCCGGACGCGTAGTGCAGCGTTGCCGTGTCGATAAAGTCGGGGTGGTTTTCAGGCACGCGCTTCTGAAAGAACGGCTCAGCGCCGATCCCCTTCGGGAAGCGCTTGAGCACCATGGGCCGGCCGCCTGCGCCGCGCAGTGCACCGTCGGCGACGGTGAGGTAGTAGCGGACCAGGTCGAGCTTGGTCAGTCCGGGTTCGGGGAACACCACCTTGTCCGGACTCGAGATGCGAACCTCGTTGCCGGCAATGTTGAGGATCTCGGCGGGGGTCTTCGACGAGTTCATTCCGCCACGCTAGTTCCGGACGGCTGCGCTTGGGAATAGCATTCCGGCATGGACGCCAAGTTATTCGCCCTCGCTGCGGGCGGAACCTCAGTGATCGAGCCCGAAGACACCCAATGGGGCGCCCGGCGCTGCCGGGTGCTCGATCCCCAGGGACAGGAATGGAGCGCCGGCACCTACCAGCCCGGAATCGCCTCGTGATACGTCCTTGCTTGCCCACCCGGGCAGGCGCTCTAAGTGCCCTCCTCGCTGCCGGCGTCGAAGGGCTTGCCCGCGGCCGGCGGCTCGCCCGCCGCGAGTCGGTCCGACTCCCGGGCCCCAACCGCGGACTGGGCGCCACCGGATCCGGCTTCGGCGGGTGAGGGTCCCGGCGGTACAGATCCGGATGTCTCTGCGGAGTCCGTCACGGTCCGCTGCCCCTCGGTCATGGCGGGGTCGTTGAACACCTGCTCCACAGGCGCCTCGCCTGTCTTGGCCCGTTCCGGATGCGAGTGATCCCCCTGCGCCTTGGTACCCGCCTCCGCGATGTCGACCGCTTCGCGCACATCTGCACCGCTGCGGGAGTCATCGCTCTGGGCCGCGGCACCCGACGAGGCGTTCCGGGCCTGCGGTTCAGCGTCGTGGCCACCGTGCGCCTCGGTCATCGGCTTTTCGCCAGGCGTACCTGTTCCGGCCTTGCGCAGCGGATCTACAGTACCGTCCGCACCGTAGTCACCTTCGGTGTACTGGCCGATTTCCGACCCGGCCGTGCGTCCCGGAACCGTACCAGCGCCGCCGTAGTCGGCTGCCACGTAGCGCCCGGATTCCTTGGCTCGGTCTCCCAAGGGTTCGGGCAGGCCGCCCTCCCTGCCGCCCGCACCGTAGTCACCTTGGACGTATTGGCCCTCCTCGTCCTCGGCGTGCCGGCCTCTCTGCACGCCAGCCTTACCGTACGCTCCTTCGACGTACCGGCCCCGGAGCTCCTTGTCTTCTGGTTTCTCGTCCGCGGGCGCCTGATCCGCGGGCAATTCGGAGTCGCTGCGGTCTGTCATGATACTGCCCTCCAGAGACGAATCCATGCGTCTAATCCGGCGCAATTCAAGTCTAGTCAGGGCCACTGCACCACGACAGAGGGTAGCGGCCGCCGGCCCGCCTTGGGTGGCCGGGGGTGTCAGGTGTGGGCGGCGGGAGCGGTGGTGCTTCGAACGACGAGGCGCGGGGCCAGCACTTCGGTACGTGGCGGGAGGGAGGGGTCGGCGATGCGGGCAAGGAGAAACTCCGCAGCGCGGATGCCTACGTCCCGGCTGACGGGGTCGACGGTGGTCAGGGAGACGTGGCGGATCCCGGCGAGATAGGTGTTGTCGTATCCGACCAGTGAGAGTTGTGCCGGCACGCTGATGCCGTGCTCGTCCGCGGCCGAGAGCGCACCGACGGCGAGGACGTCGTTGGCGGCAAAGACCGCTGAGGGGGGCAGGCCGYCGTCGATAAGGCGGCTCATTGCCTCAAAGCCGGAATGTTCGCTCAAGTCTGTTGGTATCACTCGGATGTAGTTCTGCAAGCCGTGGCGGGTCATGGTGTCCCGGTAAGCGTCGGCCCGCACGGTAGCGGACCCGGTGGGAGCGGTGAGGAAGGCAATGTCGCTGTGGCCGAGACCAATCAGGTGTTCGACGGCCATCCGGGCGCCGGCGGCGTCGTCGTTGCTGACGCGGTCCGCTGCCGGGAGGTCGAAGGCGCGGGTGCCGGCGACGACGGCTGGCGTGAGCAGTGTGGCGCGGGTGAGGTCTTCATCGGCGGAGAAGTCTCCGGCGATGACGAGGCCGTCGACGCGCAATTCCAAGAAGGCGGACACCGGGCTTTCCCCTGGGCGGGCCAGATAGCGGGGATCGCCGAGGACCATCCGAAGGTTCTGCTCCCGGAAGATGTTCTGCATGCCGTCGAGCAGCTCCACGAACCAGGGATTGGAGAGGTCGTCCAGCAGCACTCCTACTGTTTGCGTCCGTCCGCTGGCGAGCGAGCGGGCCGCATTGCTGGGCCGGTAGTCGAGTGCGGCTATGGCGGTGGCAACAGCTTCTCTTCTTTGTTCACTCACCTTGGGTGAACCCCTCAGCACCAGGGAAAYGAGTGCGCGAGAAACGCCGGCCTCGCGCGCCACATCCTCAATGGTGGCGCGTTTGGCCGCTCCATGCTGGTTCATTTCGCTCCTGGACTAATGGCCTCCTGCCGGCAAGCGTATCGCGGGAAACACAGCGGTTCCGGCCGCCGCCCCATGGGCAACCGCACCGGTTCCACTGCGTGACGCCGGCCGCATGTCTGTCCCGTGGGGGAGGCCCGGCGGCAATGGCTGCGGACGATCGATTCTCAGAGAGATACCGCCTTCTCGCCCGGTACCGTGGGAGGCACGATGATTGGAATGCCTCCGGTGCGGAAGTGCACCTCCAGCTCTTCCAGGGATTGYCCCTTCGTCTCCGGCACGAATTTCGCCACGAAGATCAGGGAAACAATGTTCACCAGCACGAACACGGTGAACGTGCCGGTTGAGCCCAGGGCGACGACCAGGATCGGGAACAGGAAGGAGATCGCCGCGTTCACGGTCCAGAGTGCGAACACCGCAATGCCCATCGCGAAGCCGCGGATGGCCAGCGGGAAGATCTCGGAGAGCAGTAGCCACACGCACGTGCCGATGAAGCACTGCACGAAGGCCACGAACAGCATCATCGCCGCCAGAATGGTGTAACTGACGAGGTCCGACTGGGGGAGCGTGAAGACGACGGCGAGGAGTGCCTGCGAAGCCACGACCCCGGAGAAGCCGATGACCAGCATGCGGCGGCGCCCGACGAAGCCCAGGAGCCAGATGCCCAGGACGGTCATCAGCACCGACGTCACACCGACGGCGATGGTTGCCACGAGCGATGCGCTCACCCCGAGGCCGCTGCGCTCGAGGATGGTGGGGGCGTAGTAGTTCACGGTATTGATGCCCGTTGCCTGCTGGGCTGCGGCGAGCCCAATGCCGACCCAGAGGAGCCGGCGCATCCAGGGATTGTTCTTCAGATCGCGCCAGGCGCTGGAGCGCTCGTTCCGGGCGGTATTCGCGGACTCAACGATTTCTTTGTACTCGAAATCGGCTTCCTCAGGGCTGCGGCTGAGGTTGAGGATGCGGCGGCTGTCGTCGAGCCTGTCGCGGATAGCGAACCAGCGCGGCGATTCGGGCAGGGCGAGCATGCCGATCAGGAGTGCGATGGCGGGGATGGAGGCAATACCAAGCATGATGCGCCAGACCTCGGAGTCGTGGATGACGGCGTCGAGGAGTGCGTTGATGGCAAAAGCGAGCATCTGGCCGGTCACGATCATCAGTTCGTTGATGGTGACCATGCGTCCGCGCAGGTGTGCAGGCGCCATTTCTGCAAGGTAGAGGGGGCACGTCACGGCGGCGGCGCCGACGCCAAGACCGAGGATGACGCGGGCCGCCACCATGAACCCGACGGTCGGCGCGATGGCGCAGCCTATCGCTCCGAGGAGGAAGAGCAGCGCACAGACGAGCAGCGTGCCGCGCCGCCCGAGCTTATCGGCGAGCCTGCCGCCGCTCAGCGCGCCCACCGCGGCACCAGGGAAGAGCAGTGCGCTGACGACGGTGGCCTCTTCTACGGGGCTCATGTTCAGGGAGTCCTGCATGTAGAGCAGCGCACCGGAGATGACACCGGTGTCGTAGCCGAACAGGAGTCCGCCGAGTGTGGAGATGACAGTGAGACGGGCGAGATATCCGCGATGTTTCGAGCCCGAGGCGGGCGAGCTTGCTGTGTGCAACGACATTGTTGACTTCCTCGATTCGGCCGACCTGAAGGGCGGACTTTGAATTCGGAGCGTTCTCCGGGAGTGCGCTGGATCACGTGCCTTCTACGTTAGAGCGCTCTAACGCCACAGTCAAGAGTTTGTCTTGACATGCGCTCAAAGGGTCGACGGGTGTCCTGGAGGCGGCCGGTTGGGGCAAGTCCGTGCGGGCGCGGCAGCAGGGAGGATGCCGGAAGCCTGGTKCGTGTGGCGCCGGGGTGGAGCGGGTATTTCTTCAGGCTTTTACCGATGAAGCGATTTGTTACTATGTCAGGACAAATCCAGGAAAGGGCGATGAGTCTTATGCGAATCGATGTCAACACAATGGAAGCCGGCACATGACCGGGAACTCCTCACTCCCGGTGTCCCGGGTCCCGGATTCCCGAACCGCACCACCACTCCGCTGGGGGATCATGGGTCCCGGCTGGATTGCGGAGCGCTTTACGGAATCCGTCCAGGCGCACACCTCGCAGATTATCGCCGCAATCGGGTCCCGCTCGCTGGACCGTTCCGAAGCCTTTGCTGGACGGCACGGCATCACCGCTGCCTTCGGCAGCTATGAGGAGCTGGCCGCCGCCGACGTCGACATCGTCTACGTGGCCACGCCGCACAACTTCCACTACGAGGCCGCCCTCATGGCGCTCGACGCCGGCAAGCACGTTCTGGTCGAAAAGCCGATAGGCATCAACCGCGCGCAGGCGGCCGGCATCGCCAGCCGGGCCGCCGACGCCGGCCGGTTCGCCGCCGAAGCCATGTGGACATTTTTCCTGCCCAAGTTCGACGTCATCCGACAAGTGCTCGACTCCGGAATGCTCGGGGACCTTACTACGGTCTTCGCCGAATACGGTGAGCACTTTGACCCCAGCCACCGGATCTTTGACCCGGCTCTGGCGGGCGGCCCGTTGCTGGACCTGGGGACCTATCCGCTCTCGCTCATCACGTCCGTCCTGGGCGAACCGGACCGCCTCCTGGCACTCGGTGAACCGCACGAATCCGGAGTCAATGCCCAGCTGTCGGCCGTCATGTCCTTTGCCGGCGGACGCCAGGCCATGATGAACACCCAATTGCACAACTTCACGCCGACGTCCGCCACCATTGTGGGCACCGAGGCTTCACTGTCAATTGACGGGCCCTTTAACATGCCAGGCAACTTCAGCGTCCACTTCCCGGACGGTACCCGGCTGGCCTACGAGGAGCCGGCCGGAGCGCACTTCGAGGGCCTGCACTTCGAGGCTGCCGCCGTCGCCAGCGCCATTGCGGCGGGGCGGCTGGAGGTTCCGCAGCGGCCGCTCGCCGAATCCATCCGGACCATGGCCGTCGCCGACGCCGTCAGGAACCAGCTCGGCATCGTTTTCCCCGGCGAAGCCATTGGAAGCCGCTGATCCAGGCCCTCCTTATCAGTGCTCGGAGGCCTTCGCGGCCTTGATGGCGGCCTTGGCAGCCTGCTTGCTGGCGCGCACTCTTTTCAGCGAATCGGGGTCCACGATGTCGGCGACGGAAAGAAATGCGCTCTCCTGGCCATAGGGGCCGGCGGCCTCACGCCAGCCTGGCGCCTGCAGGCCGCACTGCTTGCCGAGCAGTGCAAGGAAGATCTTGGCCTTTTGCTCCCCGAAGCCGGGCAAGCCTTTCAACCTGCGCAGCACTTCCTCACCGTCCGGGCCGTCCTGGTTCCAGATGGCAGTTGCGTCCCCATTCCAATCGCCTTGGACGGTCGCGGCGAGGTCCTGGACGCGGCCGGCCATGGAGCTGGGGAAGCGGTGGATGGATGGACGCTCCTTGAAGATCTCAACGAAGCCGGCCGGGTCGTATTCGGCGATTGCGGCAGGGGCCATGGACCCGATGCGCGTCCGGATCTTTTCGGGTCCGGCAAACGCAGACTCCATGGTCACCTGCTGGTCAAGCAGCATGCCAACGAGGAGTGCGAACGCGTCATTGCTGAGCAGTTGGTCGGCGGCGGGGTCGCCCGTGATGTGCAGTTCCATGCGCCCATCCTGCCACCAGCTCCGCGCCACGTCATGGCACCGGCCCGAATCTGCTCCGCCGCGACCAGCGGCATTGCTGACGCTGTGGCCGGTATCCTTGAAAGATGAGTGGCACAGCGCATTCAACCGTCACATTTGATGGCCGCTTCGCCCGGGAGTTCCAGGAGATGGCCATTCCCTGGCGCGCGGAGGAGGCGCCCGAGCCGCACCTTTTGGTGCTCAACGAGCACCTCGGCACTGAGCTGGGCCTCGATCCGGCCTTCCTCCGGAGTCCGGAGGGTCTGCGCCTGTTGACCGGCAACGCCGTCCCTGCCGATGCCAGTCCGGTGGCGCAGGCCTACGCCGGCCACCAGTTTGGCTGGTACGCCCCCCGCCTCGGCGACGGGCGCGCGCTCCTGCTGGGCGAGATCGGGCACGCGGACGGGCAGCTCCGCGACGTCCACCTCAAGGGATCAGGACGCACGCCGTTTGCCCGCAACGGGGACGGCCAGGCGGTGGTCGGTCCCATGCTGCGCGAATACATCGTGAGCGAGTCGATGCACGCGCTGCACATCCCCACGACCCGTTCCCTCGCCGTCGTCGCGACGGGACGTTCGGTGCAGCGCGAAACGCTCCTGCCGGGCGCCATTCTGACCCGGGTAGCCAGCAGCCACCTGCGCGTGGGCAGCTTCCAGTACGCCCGGTCCACGGGCGACATCGGCCTCCTTCGCCGCCTCGCCGACTACGCCCTGACCCGTCACCACCCCRCCGCCGCGGAGGCCGGGAACCGCTATCTAGCACTCTTCCAAGCGGTCATATCCGCCCAGGCTTCGCTGGTGGCCCAGTGGATGCTTGTCGGATTCGTTCACGGGGTCATGAACACCGACAACATGACGATTTCGGGCGAAACGATCGACTACGGGCCGTGTGCCTTCATGGAAGGCTTCGACCCGGCCGCCGTCTATAGTTCGATCGACGAGAGCGGGCGCTACGCCTACCGCAACCAGCCGGTGGTGGCGGAGTGGAATCTTGCCCGGCTCGCGGAGTCGCTTCTGCCCCTGCTCCACGATGACGAGGAGCAGGCGGTGGAGCTCGCGGTGGGAGCCCTCGGCGAGTTCCGCCGGCAGTACAGTGACGCCTGGTCGGCAGGCATGAAGGCCAAGCTGGGGTTCCGTGACGGGCTCGACGACGACGTGGCCTCGGCTCTCGTGGATGAAGTTGTGGCCTTAATGCAGGAGTCACGGGCCGACTACACCTCGTTTTTCCGGCACCTCGGCAAAGCCGCCCGCGGCCGTGCCGAAGCCGCGCGGGCCCAGGTCCTGGACACCGCAGCCTTCGATGCCTGGGTAGGGCGCTGGCGTGCCTTGGCGCCGAATGCTGACGCCATGGACCGGGTCAACCCGGTCTACATCCCGCGGAACCACCTGGTGGAGGAGGCCCTGGCGGCCGCTACCGGCGGAAACCTGGATCCGCTGGCACGGCTGCTGGACGCAGTCGCCGCACCTTTCGACGAGCGGTCCGGCCTCGAGCGCTACGCCGCTGCCGCCCCGGAAAGCTTTGGCCCGTACCGAACCTTCTGCGGAACCTGAGGGGAGCTGATCATGGATACCGAATTCGCCGAGGTCATCGATCATGACGTCACCACCATCACCTGCGTTTGCGGCAATACCGTCAGCAGCGAGGGATTGATTCAGGCCAACTCGGAGGGAATGCCCGTACACATTGGCGGAAACGTTCCCGTGCCCGCGGGGCTGGCTACCTGGCCTGAGGACGAGGATCTCTACACCCTGTGCTCCTCTTGCGGCCGCGTTTACCATGACGCCGTCATCGAGGAGACTGGGACCGCGCCCGTTGCTTTCCGGATTGATGTCACCGCTGGGCCGGTTGCCGAGGCGATCCGTGTCCACTGGGACCTCAACACGTAGCCACCTTCGGAGAAACTTCCGTTTCCCGGTCTTTCCCGGACCGGGTACCGTGCCGGGCAAGCCGCCGACCCTCTAACCCTCGTGGCTCGTCGGGATGTCCTGGGCGGCTGCCCATTCGCCCACGTCCCGGCGTTCAATGGCCGCGGCCATCAGATCCGGGAACAGGTCGGGCGTGCAGGCGAAGGCCGGGACGCCAATTCCGGCAAGTGCCCTGGCATGGTCTGAGTCGAACGACGGATGACCGCTGTCGCTTAACGCCAGGAGCGCGATCATGGTCGTCCCCGACCCGACGATCGTGGCCGCCCGTTGCAGCATCTCTTCCGCAATGCCGCCTTCGTAGAGGTCGCTGATGAGCACCAGAATCGTCTCGGTGGGCCGGGTGATCTGGTCCTGGCAGTATGCCAGGGCGCGGTTGATGTCCGTGCCGCCGCCGAGTTGCACACCAAAGAGCACATCAACCGGATCGTCCAACTCGTCCGTCAGGTCGACAACCTCCGTGTCGAAGACCACCAGGCGGGTCCGCACCGACCGCAGCGAGCTGAGCACCGCCCCGAACACGCTGGAGTAGACCACGGACTCGGCCATCGACCCGGACTGGTCGATACACAGGATGATTTCACGCTGGACCTCGGTGCTGCGCCGGGTGTGCCCGACCAGACGCTCGGGCACGATCGTCCGGTATGCGGGCTGGTAGTGCCTAAGATTTGCGGCGATAGTTCTGTTCCAGTCAATGTCCCGATGCCGGGGCCGTCGTGTCCGTGCCGCTCGGTTCAAGGC
>NZ_JBFTZW010000105.1:0-10025 GCF_056406555.1 Arthrobacter sp. P1_B4 | reverse complement strand
CCACCGGCGGGCGATCCGGGCCAGGAAGTCGGCGTCGTTTTCGATGGCCGTCACTGTCAGGGCATGTTCCATGGTTGCGGCGGCCTCGGGGAGGCAGCTGTGCCGGACCCGGTCCAGGGCGAGCGTGATGACGGTTGCGGCGCGGGACGCGACCTCGCCGACCGCGACGGCAGCGGCGAGCTCCTTCCGGACCGGTGGCCCGGTATGGCCGCCGCTGCCGGCGCGGGGCAGCAGCTCGGCGGCCAGCGTCAGCCGGCGCTTTGCCTCGGCGGCGCTGATCCGCAGCCGCGCCCGCAAGAACTCCGTGGCGTTCCGGTAGCCGTCATCCGCAGCAGCGGACATCCCCATTTGCCCGGCCAAGTCACCGCGGGGGCCAGGTCCGGCCCCGGCAAGCGTCCCGCCGACAGGTACGCCGTGAGCCCCGGCGTCGGAAACGGCATCAGCTCCCCCGCCGGCCCCTGCATCCGTCCCGCCGTCGGATTCCTGTTTCCAGCCCGTGAGCCAGCCCGCCTGGGCCGCTTCCTCACCCCAGCCGTGTGCGGCCGGCGCGGTGAACACGGCTTGTTGGCGCGTCCGTTCTACCGCGGCCGCGGCAACGAGCTGGAAGTATTCGACCGTGCGGGACAGGTCCTCGACGTGGCCGGCAAAGTCCGCAGCCTCCCGCAAGCCAAACCAGGCGGCGTCGACATCCGCAGTCGGGCTCGAAGCCCGCAGCGCCGCCAGCGCCGTCTCCACCGCGGCGCCCAGAGCGCCGCCGGCTGCGTCAGCCGCGCCGGGAACGGCGGCCAGGCGGGGATGCCGGGAGGACACAGCCGGGCCGGCCCACGGGGCCCGGTCCGGGATGAACTCTCCAATGGCTTCCATAACTAAACTCTGCCAGAGGGGTACGACAGAAATAGCGGAAGCCATTCTTGCCGGCGCGCGACTCATAGTGAGAGTGACTCCCGGCAGCGCACCTCAGAGCATCTGGAGCGCATAGGGCACGTCCGGGCACGTAACACTGCGTACGACCCCCGCCCTCCTACGGACCGGTGCGTGGCAAGCTGTAGGGATGGACAGCACAGCCGCTCCCCAAGTCGGGGAATCACCGTTCGCACCACTGCTGCCGGGCGATCCGCGCCGCCCGTTGGGCCCACGCGATCCTGGCGATGCCTGGGTCGATGGCGACCGGGGGCGGTTCTGGGGTCGGTTCGGTTCCGCCGGGCTTTTGGTCCACGACCCCGCCAAGGGGGTCCTTCTCCAGCACCGCGCCTTGTGGAGCCATCAGGGCGGCACCTGGGGGCTCCCCGGCGGCGCCCTGCACCAAGGGGAAGAAGCCATCCACGGCGCGTTGCGGGAAGCACACGAGGAAGCGGCCGTGCCTCCGGGGAATCTCGAGGTCCTGTTTACGTCGGTGTTCGACGTCGGCTACTGGTCCTACACCACCGTGGTGGCCCTTGCGCTGCAGCCGTTTGAGGCCGCGATCAGTGATGCGGAAAGTATCGAACTGCAGTGGGTGGGGGTCGACGGCGTCGGCGGCAAGGAACTGCACCCGGGCTTCGCCGCGGCCTGGCCGGGGCTGCGCAGCAGGCTCACGGAGGCCCGGGGCATCGCCGGCCGCTTGTAGGCAGCCGGAGTTAGTGGTCCCGGCGCGCAGGGCGGCGGCGGTACAGCCAGATAAGTCCCAGGATCGGCAGCAGGAGCGGGATGAATCCGTAGCCGCGGCCAAACAGGGACCACACCGTCTCATGCGGGAAGTTCACCGAGTCGAACACGCTGAGTGCTCCCACCACCAGGACGCCCACAAGCTCCACCAGGACTGCCGCCACCGAGACCTTGAACGCGGTGCGCCCCGGCTTCGCCAGCGACACGGTGGCCACGACGTAGACGGCGGCGGCGAACGCGGACAGCATGTACGCCAGCGGCGCCTCAGAAAACTTCGTGAGAATCTGGTAGCCGGCCCGGGCCGTCGCCGAAATCGCGAAGACGGCATAGACAGCAATCAGCAGCCGTCCCGGCCCGGTGTTGCGGGTATCGGTCGTTGCCGGCGCAGTTTCAGTCGCCCCAGTGCCCGGCGCCGCGGTTTCCGCCGGCGCAGTGTCGGCGGATCCAGCGTCCGCCGGCCCAGGGGTCCGGGACGCCGGCGCCGCCGGGTTTTCGGTGCCGTCGTGCGGGGAGTTTGCGCTCACGTTTTCTGCCTCTTCCATCTCAATACCAGATCTGGTTCATGCGCGCCGCCATCACCAGGGCGGTGACGCCGACGGCGGCCAGGACAAAGTTGCTCCAGCGGGTCCGCTCCAGGATGGACCAGTAAACGGCCCCGATCGGAAGGATCAGCGCCGTGGCCAGATAGCCCCAGAACTCCCAGGACTCTCCCGCGATCCGCTCGCCGCTGGCCACCCGGACAATCGAACCCCCCAGATAGACCAGGAGGGCAAGTTCGACGGCGGCCACCGACAGTATCGTCGTGTCGTTGGGCGCCTTTTTCAGGAGGCCCGCGACGACGCAGATGATGCTGGAGAGCAGGCCAACCACCAGAATGATGTAGAAATACGCGTCCACTACTGGCCGGCCAGCTTTTCGGTGGGCTGCTTATCTGTTGGCCGCTTTTCTGTAGTCGGCTTGCCGTTGCCGGGCTTTTCGTTGCCCGGCTTTTCATTATCCGGCGCGAAGACGAGCACAGGTTTGGCGTAGCTTCCCGCATCGGCCAGGAGGGCCACGAGCGAACCATCTGGCGCGAACGCCGCTGCCGGTTTGTCCGCGGTCGCTGCCTCGGGCGTGCCTGCGGTTGCTCCGGCTCCGATTCTGCGGCCGAAGGAAATCTCGGTGGTTTCCGCCTCGCTGAGTTCACGGTTCGGCATGAGTGCCCGTGCGGCGTCCGAGATTTCCAGGACGTCCAGCGTCTCGGCCAATTGTTCGAGGGTGTGCGCCTGATCAAGGGTGTATGGACCCACTTGAGTCCTCCGCAGTGCAGTCAGGTGGCCGCCGACGCCGAGAGCATCGCCGAGGTCGCGGGCCAGGGCACGGATGTAGGTACCGGAGGAGCACTCCACGGTGACGTCGACGTCGAGGGCCTCGCCGTCGTGGACGGGACGGGTCTCGTGGATCTCAAAGCGGTGGATCGTTACAGGCCGGGCTGCGAGCTTGACCTCTTCACCGGACCGGACCCGGGCGTAGGCGCGTTCGCCGTTGACCTTGATGGCACTGACGCTGCTGGGAACCTGCTCGATTTCCCCGGTCAGTGCCGCGACGCCGGCGCGGACGGCGTCTTCGGTGACCCCGGCGGCGCTGCGGGTGGCGGTCACCTCGCCTTCGGCATCGTCTGTCACGGTGGATTCACCGAGCCTGATGGTGGCCGTGTAGGTCTTGGACGTGCCCACGATGTAGGTCAGCAGCCGGGTGGCCTTGTTGATGCCCACCACCAGAACGCCGGTGGCCATCGGATCCAGTGTCCCGGCGTGGCCAACCTTTCGGGTACCGGCAATCCGCCGCATCCGTCCAACCACATCGTGGCTGGTCCAACCTTGCGGTTTGTCTACTATCACCAGTCCAGAAAGCACGCCTCCCAGTATATGCGGGCAAGCCCTGCCCCGACGCCCACCGTCCCGCCGCCACCGCGGACGCCGGGCGTTAGGATGGCAGACATGCCCGAGCTTGCCGCACATGTCCGCGACGTCCCGATCAACCAGATCCGCGAGATCACCGAAGCCGCCTGGGGAACGCCCGGTGCGATCGTGCTGAGTATCGGGGAGCCGGGCTTCGCAGTCCCCCGCCATGTCCTCGAGGCCGGCATGGCCTGCCTCGACCGGGACGAGACCAACTACACACCGAACGCCGGAATCCCCGCGCTGCGGGAGGCCTTCGCCGCCCGCTTCCGTGAACACAATGCGACGCCGGTCGGCGCGGAGCGCGTCTACGTGGTCGACGGCGCCCAGCAGGGCCTGCATTTCGCCATGAGCCTGTTGCTCTCCCCCGGGGATGAGATCCTCATCCCAAATCCCGGCTACCCCACCTTCGCGATGACGTCCAGCCTGCTGCACGCCGTTCCGGTCCGCTACCCGCTGTACCCGGAGCACGATTTCCAGCCGCGGATCGAGGACATCGAGGCGCTCATCACGCCCCGCACCAAGGTCCTGATCCTGAATTCCCCGTCCAACCCGCTCGGTGCTGTCCTGGGCGAGGATCTGACCCGCCGGCTCGTGGAGCTGGCGAGGCGGCACGATCTGTGGGTCATCTCGGACGAATGCTACGAGGCGTTCACCTACGATGTCCCGCACATCAGCCCGGCCCGCTTCGACAGCGACGCCCCAGGCGAAGCACGCGTTTTCACCTCGCTCACGCTCTCCAAAACCTACGGGCTGACGGGACTGCGGATCGGTGCGCTGATCTGCCCGCCGGGGCTGGAACAGAAGATGAACAACGTCATGGAGTCGATCGTGTCGTGCGTGGCCTCGCCGTCGCAGTACGCCGCGCTGGCAGCGCTGACCGGTCCGCAGGACTACGTCAGCCACGCCCATGCCCACTACCGGGCCAACCGCGACGCGGCCTCGGCGGTGCTGCGCGCCCGCGGCATCCGCTACCTCGCGGCCCAAGGCGCGTTCTATTTGTGGGCGGACGTCTCGCATGCCAGTGGCGGGGATGTCCGGTCATGGACGCGCCGCTTCCTGGCGGACTCCGGGGTGGCCTTCGCCCCCGGCACGGCGTTCGGCTCGATCGGCGAGGGCTGGATCCGGATCGCGCTCTGCGGCAGTCAAGCCGATCTGGTGGAGGGCCTCGGGCGCATCCCTGCGCGCGAGCCTGCGGGCACCGACGGGTCAACCGGCCCTATCGCCGGCGAAGCTGGCGCCCTAGCCTGAGCTCACGGCGATTCCAGGCCTGCCCGGTGTACTGGCTGCGGGCTGGCCCGACAGGGCGCCGCCGATTTCCGGCCGAGGGAGTACATCGTGTGGTGGCAAGACCTGTTGTGGGGTTTCTGGAATGGGCTGACGGCATGGATCGTCCTGATCGCCCATGTCTTCGGCTTCTGGAGTGAATTCCCGTTCTACAACTCCGCCCGTGCGGGAAACTGGTACGACTTCGGCTATCTCCTGGGCATGGGATCTCCCGTGCTGGGCGGCGGCCTGGGAGCCCGAGGACGCTCAAGACGCCGCTAGGCGGACAGCGCGGCGTCGAGCCAACTGCGGAGGGCCGCGGCTTGCGGCGCTCCAGCCTGGCGGGCCGCCACTGCCCCGTTCTTGATGACAAGCAACGTTGGAATGGCCTGGATATCGAACCGGCGGGACAGCCCCGGGGAGGTGTCGACGTCGACCTTCACGAGCTTGACCTTACCGGCCCGCTCCACCGCCAGCTTGTCCAGCACCGGGCTGACCATCCGGCACGGCCCGCACCAGGCCGCCCAGAAATCGACGAGAACCGGAACCGAAGACTGCTCCGCCACAATCGGAAAATCTGCGTCACCCGCCGCCACTATCCACGGAAGATCCTGGCCACAATTGCCGCAGCGCGGGTGCCCGGCAGCCGCCGCGGGAATCCGGTTGGTCTTCCCGCAGTGCGGGCACTTGATCAGGCTGGATTCCACGGCACGCCGGTGCCTTCCCGCATACACGCACTCATGGGTCCATGGGACTCGCCTGCACTTGGACGGGCATAGAGTCGAAGGTCACCGACGCCGAGGACAGGAGACAAGCCAGGAGAAATGAGCGTCCGCGGGAACTGTCGACTTCGCCGGCCCGCTGGAATACAATCCGCTTGGGAAGCAGGCGTGGGTTTCCGGCTGTGCTTCCCCGATCTTCAAACGGTCTCATCGGTCTCGAACTGTGGATACTTCATCACGGCCACGGGAGCACACCATGAGAAAACTAATGACATTTCCATCCGCGGCTGCTATCGCCGCGGTGTTCCTTTCCACCCTCACGGCTGCGGCCGCCACCCCGAACGGACAGCCACCGGCCACTCTGGCGGGCGGACTGGTGGCCCCGCTTCATGTCAGCGCCGGCCATGACAAAACCGTCACGGTCAGCGAAGAATTCGCGGGCCGGCTGACCCGGATCGACGCTCACGGTACCAAGAGCGTCCTCTACTCGAATCCTGCTTGGGACGTCGCCGGAAATGCCCAGCGCGGATCGACAACCTACTTCCTCGAGAGCCAGGGCGCTGGGCCCGAGGACCAACGTCCGCTCGCCGGTCATGTTCACACCATCGATGGCGACGGTCGGCAACGCACCTACGGCGACTTCGCCGCACTGGAAGCTGGGCATAACGCCGACGGAGAAGTCCACTACGGCTTCCGCAACCTGCCGAACGGGTGCGCAGCGCTGCTGCCGCCCGAGATGCCGGCGGCCTACAACGGTGAAGTGGATTCCCATCCATACGGGATTACCGTCTCCGGCCACACCCTCTATGTGGCGGATGCGGGCGCAAACAGCGTGGTGTCCGTTGATATAGAGAGCTGGAAGACACGGACCGTCGCTGTACTGCCGCCTCGGCCGTTCACGATTACGGCCGAAGCCGCAGCCGCCAACCACCTGCCGGCCTGCGTGGTCGGGCGGAGCTACGACTTCGAGCCGGTACCCACCGATGTTGGGGTTGGGCCGGACGGCTGGCTCTACGTCACGTCGTTGCCGGGAGGACCCGAGGACCCGTCCTTTGGGGCCAGGGGCGCCGTCTTCAAGGTGGATCCGGACAACGGTCACGTGAAGGTGTTCGCGGACAAGATCCTGTCCCCCACCGGCTTGGCGGTCGATAACGACGGCGACGTGTTCGTCGCGTCCCTGTTTGGTATGGGAGTCCTCAAGATCGACGGGGACTCCGGCCGGCAGAGCACGCTGTTGAGCGCTGGGCTCACGGCCGACGTCGCCCTTCAAGGTTCCACGCTGTACGCCACCGTCAACGCCCTTCCGCCTGAGGGCCCCTCGAAAACACCCCCCAACGGCCAAGTCGCGGTCCTGAGCCTCAAGCACGCATCGCAAAATAGCGCCTCTGGCACCTAGCAGCACCAAGACCCGGAACAGCAGGGGCCGGATCCGTTACCGGTTCCGGCCCCTGCTGTGGAAGGCATTCCTACTTGTTGCGGTCCTCATCGATTGCGTCGTTGTCAATGAGGTCCAAGTCCTCTTCGTCAAAGTCGTCCTCGTCGAGCTCCACGTCCTGCGGAGTGTCACTCTTGTAAGGATCGGCGTCGCCGGCGTGCTTTGCACTTTCGGCAAGCGCGGCCACCTCGGCGTCCCGCTTCTTCGCCGCCCGGAGCAGCTCCTCAAGGTTCGAGGCGTTGACAGGGATCTGGTCAGCCACGAACTCGAGCGTCGGAGTCAGCCGCACGGTGATGTTCCGCCCGACTTCCTGCCGCAGCACGCCCTTGGCCTTCTCAAGCCCCTTGGCGGCATCGGCCTGGGCCACCTCGTCACCGAACACGGTGTAGTAAACAGTTGCGTGCTGCAGGTCGTTGGTCACCCGAGAGTCAGTCACGGTGACGCCTTCCAGGCGGGGATCCTTCACCCTCCGGCCCAGCGCCTCAGCAACGACAACCTTAATCCGCTGCGCCAACTTGGCGGCCCGTGCGGGATCAGCCATTTCCACTCCTAAAAATTTGGATGTACGACGGCGCTGTAACGGCTGCCGTACACCAGTTGGGTTTTCATGCCACGCGCCTAAGGCGAGTCTACGACGGACTCCCGTTGGATTCTTCCGGCGGCCCTTTGGAGCCGTGGAGAGGGCCCGGGAGTGGCATCGGGCCTGCCGGAGCTGGGTGGCCGACGTCGTAAGACGTCGGCCACCCAGCGTAGGGGCGGGGCCCCCTCTACGGCGGAAAAGTGCAGGGCCGCCGGAAAATCCAACGGCCCCGCACCTGTACTGCTAAACCAACCTAGACGCGCGGCTTCTCGCGCATCTCGAAGGTCTCGATGATGTCACCTTCGGTGATGTCGTTGAACGAGCCAAGACCGATACCACACTCGAAGTCCGTGCGGACCTCGGTAGCGTCGTCCTTGAAGCGCTTGAGCGTCTCAACGGTGAGGTTGTCACCGATGATCTTGCCGTCGCGGCTGATGCGGGCCTTGGCGTTGCGCCGGATAACACCGGAGCGGACGATCGAGCCTGCAATGTTGCCGAACTTGGAGGAACGGAACACTTCGCGGACCTCGGCGGTGCCAAGCTGGACCTCTTCGTACTCCGGCTTGAGCATGCCCTTGAGGGCTGCCTCAATGTCATCGATTGCTGCGTAGATGACGGAGTAGAAGCGCATGTCCACGCCTTCGCGGTCTGCCAGTTCGGCAACACGCTCGGCGGGCTTGACGTTGAAGCCGATGATGACGGCGCTGTCGACCGTTGCCAGGTTGACGTCGTTCTGCGTGATCGCACCGACACCGCGGTGGATGACGCGGAGCTGGACACCCTCGCCGACGTCGATCTTGAGCAGCGCGTCTTCGAGGGCTTCCACGGCACCGGACACGTCACCCTTGAGGATGAGGTTGAGGGTGTCGATCTTGCCATCGGCGACGGCCTGGTCGAAGTCTTCCAGGCTGATGCGCTTGCGGCGCTTGGCCAGGGCGGCGTTGCGGTCGGCGGCTTCACGCTTCTCGGCGATCTGGCGGGCGGTACGCTCGTCAGCGGTCACGAAGAAGGTGTCACCGGCGCGCGGGACGTTGGACAGACCCAGCACCTGCACGGGGCGGGACGGGCCGGCCTCGGTCAGGGCGCTGCCGTCGTCGTCGAACATCGCACGGACGCGGCCGTGGGCCGTGCCTGCCACGATGGTGTCGCCGACGTGCAGGGTACCGGACTGAACCAGGACGGTGGCCACGGAACCGCGGCCCTTATCCAGGTTGGCTTCAATCGCGATACCGCGGGCGTCCTTGTTCGGGTTGGCGCGCATGTCCAGGGCAGCGTCTGCGGTGAGCAGAACGGCGCCGAGGAGCTCGTCGATGTTCAGGTTCTGGCGGGCAGAGACCTCCACGAACATGGTGTCGCCACCGTATTCTTCCGGAACCAGGCCGTACTCGGTCAGCTGGCCGCGGACCTTGTCCGGGTTGGCGCCTTCCTTGTCGATCTTGTTCACGGCCACGACGATCGGCACGTTGGCCGCCTGGGCGTGGTTGAGGGCCTCAACGGTCTGCGGCATGACGCCGTCGTCCGCTGCGACCACCAGGATGGCTATGTCGGTAACCTTCGCACCACGGGCACGCATGGCGGTGAACGCCTCGTGGCCCGGAGTATCGATGAAGGTGATCTTGCGATCGATGCCTTCGTGGGCGTGGGTGACCTGGTAGGCACCGATGTGCTGCGTGATACCGCCGTGCTCGCCCGCCATAACGTCGGACTTGCGGATGGCATCGAGCAGTCGGGTCTTACCGTGGTCAACGTGACCCATGACGGTGACAACCGGAGGACGTGCCTCGAGGTCTTCATCGCCTTCGGCTTCCAGTTCGGCGTCGAAGTCGATGTCGAAGGTGGAGAGCAGCTCGCGCTCCTCGTCCTCCGGGGACACAACCTGGAGCTTGTAACCAAGCTCCTCGCCGAGCAGGGCGAAGGTCTCTTCATCCAGCGACTGAGTGGCCGTGGCCATTTCGCCGAGGTGGAAGAGGACCGTCACCAGTGCTGCCGGGTTTGCCTCGATCTTGTCGGCAAAGTCCGTGATGGACGAGCCACGGCGAAGCCGGACTACGGTGTTGCCGTCGCCGCGGGGTACGCTCACGCCACCCAGCGACGGAGCACTCATCTGCTCCAGTTCCTGACGCTTGGCACGCTTCGACTTGCGCTGCTTGCCACGGCCTGCGCCGCCCTTACCGAAGGCACCCTGGGTGCCGCCGCGACCGCGACCGCCCTTACCAAAGCCACCACCGGCCGGAGCGCCGCCACCGGCACCGGGAGCACCGGTACCCGGAGCGCCACCCGGACGGCCCGGACCACGGCCTCCGCCGCCGGGACGGCCGGCACCAGCGGGTGYGGGACGTTCGGTGCGGTTAGGCATCATGCCGGGAGTCGGGCGGTTGCCGCCGGCTCCTGCCGGACGACCGGCGCCGGGAGCGCCGGCCGGACGCGGGGCGCCGGGG
>NZ_JBFTZW010000104.1:0-10036 GCF_056406555.1 Arthrobacter sp. P1_B4 | reverse complement strand
CTCCTGTTGAGTGGCACCGGCGGCGAGATGTTCCAGCTGCCGATCGATGAAGCACTTCGGGTGGCAGCCAGCCGGACGTCGGCGAAGACCGCGTCCAGCGCGGCCGCACCCCCTATTGCCATGTCGCCGCGCGACATCCAGACCAGGATTCGCAACGGGGCCACCGCCGCCGAAGTGGCGGAACTGTCCGGAATTCCGCTGGAGAAAGTCCAGCGCTATGAGGGCCCGGTCCTGGCCGAACGCGAGTACATCGCGCAGCAGGCCCGCAAGGTGGAGGTCGCCTCCCCCGCCCCGGGCCACGACGCCTACCGGTCGGTGTTCGGTGAAAACCCGGCGTCCCTCAGCGAGATGGTGGAGCACCGGCTCAGGGCCTACGGCGTCGAGCCCTCAACACTTGAGTGGGATTCCTGGCGACGTCCCGACGGCAGCTGGAACGTGGTGGCCCGCTTCGAGCCCAAGCCCGGCGGCCCGGCCGGTATCGGCGAGGAGCCGCCGGCCCTGTGGACCTTCCATCCCGCCCGGAAGACCCTGCAAAACGCCAACCGCTGGGCCCAGCAGCTGAGCGAACTTGAGCCGCTCGAAGGCCCCGTGCCGACCCGGCGCCTTACCGCCGTCTCCGACCGGCCTTTCGACTTTGAAACCGATGCCGAGGCAGCGGCCCGCACAGCGACCGGCCAGCACAGCATTATTCACCAGATGCTGCTCCAGCAGGACAGGATCCACCAGGAACAAGACGCCGACGGGCTGCTGGACATGCTGCGTTCCCGCCGCGGACAGCGGATCGGCGTGGACGAGGACGCGGACGACGCCCTTGCCACGCTCCTGACCACCGGCGTCCCCGCGGCCCACCCCCGTCCCTCGGAGGTCCCGGAAGCAGCCGGGCTTCCGGCAGCTGTGGAACCGGATGCCGTCCCCGAATCCGCTGCGGAGGGCGATCCCGCCCCGGCCCAGACCGACCCGGCCCTCATCAACCCCGGCCTGCCGGACGTTCCGGCAGCGGAGGCAGCCGCCCCGTCAGAAACCGACTCCTTCACGCGACGGCGCGACGGCAGGCCGTCGATGCTCTCGCGGCTGAGCCTCGCACCGCGCCTCCCGGAGGAGGACGATGCCCTGAAACTGCACGACGGCGTCAGCACCGAGACCCGGGAAGTCACCATCGCGGCCTCGCAACTGCGCCCGGCCCCGAAGAGCGGCCCGACGGCGAGCCCGGGCCTGGATGAATTGATCGGCGGCGGAACTTCCCGGCGGCAGCACCGCGAATCCCACGCCGCTGCCCGGAACGAGCCCGGAACGGACCAGCCCGAGCGCCAGCCGGCCAAGCCGAAGCGCTCCAGCGTTCCGAGCTGGGACGAAATCGTCTTCGGAACCCGCAACGACCAATAAGAGCCGGGCCCGCGTTTCCGGCAGGGATTTCCGTCCCGAATTCAGGCGGGAACGTCAGCCGCGGGGCGCTTTTTTACCGTCGGCCTGGAAGTAGAGCAGCGGGACTTCCCGCTCGGCTTTCGTCAGGGAACCGTGCTGGCCCACAACCTCAAGGGCAGTGGGCCGGACCCTGCGTGTATCATAAAGCGCCAGCGCGTCCCGGGCCGCGATCATGACGTCGCCGATCCGCGAGACGGCCTCGGCCCGCACGTCGCCGAACAGGCCGCCCGCGATCGCTTCCTCACGGGTGAAGGCCCATATTCTGTCCCCGAAACGGGACCGCCAGTTGGCCAGCAGGCGGCCGCGGGCGGCGTCGTCCGTCCTATCCTCGAGGTAGAGGTGGACCATGCGCGGCTCTCCAGCGGTGTGCCGCACGCCGGCGAGCAGCGCCGGCTCCGCGGAGTAGTCGATCCGCTGCGATTCGGGCACGTCCACCATTCCGTGGTCCGCCGTCAGCAGCACCGTGGTGCCGGCCGGCAGGGTGGCGTTGAGCCGGCGCACCGTGGCATCGAGTTCTTCCAGCTGGTGCTCCCACTGGGCTGACTGGCAGCCGTGGCGGTGCCCGGCCTTGTCGAGCTCATTGACATAGAAGTACATCAGCGAGGGACCGGCGCTGGCCATGGCCTCGGCGGCAGCTTCGGTCCGGGCGTGCGACGTGGTTCCGGTGAGGAAGCGGCCTCCGCGGAGCGCGGCCTCGGTCATGGCCGAGGTGCTGAACTGCGGCAGGCTGACCGTCGTGACATCGACGTGTTCCGCGGCCCGTTCGAAAACGGTGGGGAACGGCTGCCACGTCCGCGGGTCCACGCCGGCGTCCCAGTTGCCCAGCATGTTCACTACCCGGTCCTGATCCGGATCCAGGACGTCATAGCCCACCATGCCGTGCTGGCCCGCCGACAGTCCGGTGCCAAAGCTGGCGAGGGATGCCGCGGTGGTGGACGGGAACGCCGAGTCCAGCGACACGGGCACCTGGCCCTGGCCGGCCTGCTGGACCGCACGCAGGAACGGGGTGTGGGCGCTCTTCTGCTTCAACAGGTTCCGGCCCAGCCCGTCGGCCAGCACCACGCACACGCGTTTGGCGGCCGGAAGGTTCAGTTTGTTCTCAAAGCCCGGGACACCCAGGCTGGCGGCGGCGCTGGTGAGCACCTCGGCGATGGAACGGTGTCCGAACGCCGGGGCGGCCGGGAGCGGGGACGGACCAGCGCCGGCGGCCAGCGGGACGGCGGCGGCGTCGGCGGCCAGGGAGGGAGCCAATACCGGGATTGACAGCTGATCTTCGGCGGGCTCAGGCTGACGGAGATGGGCCATGTCAGCGCTGGTGGCCGCGGCTGAGGCGGTTTCCGAACACGCCCATCCGCGGTCGGGGCGGCAGCCCGGGCCCGTTGTGCGGCACCGGCGCCGCGGAGCCGGTGTTCACGGCACGGAGGGCGCGGGCGAAGAGCTTGGCGTCCTGTACGGCCTGCAGGCCGTCCGCTTCGGCGCTGATGCGCAGGACGATGTCTTCCTGGGCAATGGTGCCGCTGTAGCCGTGATCGGCCTCGCACTGCGGGTCCCCGCAGCTGGCCGGACCCATGTCGAGGCGCTGGCCGCCGGACCATGCAATGGACAACGTCAGCTCGCGGACAGGGTCGGAAGGCTTGTAGTCCTGCGGCTGGGCGTAGACATAGCTCAAGACCACCGAGCGGATCTGGGTGACCGGAACGGACTCGGTGGACACCTGGGCGACGGTCTGCTCGCCGGCCTCGTCGAGCTGCTGGTCGTCGACATGGGTGATGACCAACATGTCGTCGGTCAACACCAGAACGGTGATGTGGCGGCGGACCTCGGCCCTGTCGAAGTGTGTCTCGAGATGTACGAGGTGGGCCACGCAATCACGGCCATCCAGGGCATCGGCGACGACGTCGGCCACGAGCCGGGGGTAAAAACCGGCCTGCTGGAGGGCCCCTTCCAGGCTCTGGCCCTGCGCACTGTGGTCATGGAGGCCGTGGTGGTGCGCGGTCTGGCGTGCGGGGGCGGTCGCCAGGGGCTTGGGTGCTGGAGGCTGGGTGCTCATAGTCTCCATTTTCACAGATCAGCTGGGGACTTGCTAACTGCCGGGCCCCGGACACGGGCTGCAGCCCGGGAGGTTCGACCCTAACTGCGCATCGCCCGGCGCGCACTGTCGGTCCGCTGGGCGGCGTTCGCGATCCTGACATCGGCGGCCAGGATCGAGGCACCATCGGGCCCGGCGAGGACGGGATTGAAATGCACCAGCGCGATCTCCGGGTGGTTGTCCTTCAGCCTGGTGAGGCGGGCGGCGAGGTCCTCGAGCGCCGCGACGTCGACGGCGGGCAGGCCCTGGTAGCCGAAAAGCTTCCGCGACGCCCGGGGCGCCCGGATGAAGTCGTGGACGTCGGAACCGGAGAGCGGCGGCACGCGGTGGGCCCAGTCGTCGAGCAGGTTCACGGCGTCTCCGGCCAGGCCAAAGGAGATCACCGGCCCCAGCAGCGGGTCTTCGATGGCGCGGAAAGTGCAGGCCTGCCCCACAGGCACCATGGTCTGCACTTCCAGGGACGGCGAGCCGTACCGCTCGAGCGATTTGCGCATCTCCAGCACGTTGCGCCGCAGCGAATCGGCGTCCTGGATGTCCAGCCGCACACCTCCCAGGTCCAGCCGGTGCCGCAGCGCCGGGTCCGTGGTCTTCAAGGCCACGGGCCAGCCGAGCTGCCCTGCCGCGGCCACGGCCTCCTCCGCCGTCTCGAACCCGACGGACGGGACCAGCCGGATGCCGTAGTGGCCCAGCAGCCGGGCGGCCGTGTCCTGGTCCAGCCGGACGAGCTGCTCGCCGCCCACATCGCGCAGAAGGACCTCCAGGTCCGCCCGGGCGGGCTCCGGGTGGCACCCTTCGGGTTCCACGAACAGGCCCTGGTCCCGGTCCAGCCATTGGGCGTAGCGCACGACGGCGGCAAGGGCCGCCACCGCCGCACCCGGGTTGGAGTAGCACGGGATCGGCGGAGCGGGGGCGGGCTGGTGGGGCTGGTCAGGTTCGGCGCCGACCATGCCCTCCACATAGATGGAGGGATCAAGGATTCCGCTAAAGGCGGCAACCACCGGCTTGCCGGCTGCCGCGGAGCATTCGGCCAGCACGCCGGCGATCTTTTCGACGGTGAGACCGTGCGCCGGCAGCAGCGCGACCACCGCGGCGTACACCGTGTCCGCGGTCAGGGTTTCCTGCAGGCTCCGCCGCAGGGCCGGCAGTGCCCGCGACATGCCCGCGTCGAGGTCGACGTCGGTTACGATCCGTTCCACGCCGAGCCCCTGGCGGGCGGCACTGTCCGCGACCACCTTGCCAAGGGCGCGCGAGTTGCTGAAGACGGCGATGCCGGGGCCCCCGGGCAGCGGCTGGCTCGAGACGATCTGGGCGACGTCCATGAGCTCTTCGATGGTCTCGACCCGGATCACCCCCGCCTGCCGCATCATGGCGTCCAGCGCTTCCGAGGGCGCCTGGGTGGTGCGGACGGCATGACCGGGCGGCAGGTTCAGGCCCATGGCGTCGGACTTGGCCACAATCACCGGTTTGGTGCGGGCAAGGCGGCGGGCCAGCCGGGAGAACTTGCGCGGGTTGCCGATCGATTCCAGGTACAGGCCCACCGCCGTGGTGTCGGCGTCGTCTTCCCAGTACTGCATCATGTCGTTGCCGGAGACGTCGGCCCGGTTGCCGGCCGAAAGGAAGGTCGAGATGCCAACCCGGCGCCGGCTGGAGGCCGCGTAGAGGGAGACGCCGATCGCGGCCGACTGGCTGAACAGCCCCAGGCCGCCGCGGCGGGCCAGGGCCGGTGCCATCGAGGCGTTGAGGGACACGGCCGGGTTGGTGTTGACGATGCCCAGGGACGCCGGGCCGATCACGCGCATGCCGTTCTCCCGGGCCTGCCGGACCAGTTCGCGCTGGCGCGCCAGGCCGCGTTCGCCGTCGTCCGCGTACCCAGCGGTGGCCACTACGATTCCCTTGACCCCGGCGGCCGCGCATTCCTGGACCACCTTGGGGACCTCGTCGTACGGTACCGCGATGATGGCGAGCGTGACCGGGCCGGGAACCTCGGAGAGCCGGGCGAAGGAGAGCATGCCGGCCAGTTCCAGGGCCTCCGGGTTGATCGCATAGACCGGGCCGCTGAAGCCGCCTTCGATGACGTGCTCGAGCAACTGGTAGCCCACGGTGCCCCATTTGCGGCTGGCTCCGATCACGGCCACGGACGCCGGGGCGAGCAGTTCCTGGATACTGCGGGCCTCGGCGCGGTGCTCGCGGGATTCCATCACGGCGCGGGATTTGTCGGTGGGGTCGATGTTGAACTCGAGGCTGACGACGCCGTCGTCGAAGTGGCGTTTGACGTCGTAGCCGGCGTCGGAGAAGACCATGAGCATCTTGCGGTTCTCCGGAAGCACCTCGGCACTGAACTTGCGGATCCCGTTCTCGCGGGCCGCGGCGGCGAGGTGTTCGAGCAGGATCGAGCCGATGCCGCGGCCCTGATGGGCGTCGGCGATGTTGAAGGCGACCTCGGCCTCGGCCGGGTCATCGAGCCGGTCGTAACGGCCGATGCCCAGGATTTCGCCGCCGATGGTGATCACCAGGGCCACCCGGTCCTTGTAGTCCACCTCGGTGAAGCGCTTGAGTTCCTTGCTGGAAAGCTTGGACTTGAAGGCGAAGAAGCGCATGTAGATGGACTTCTGGGACTGGCCCACGTGGAAGGCCTGGACCGCATCTGCATCGGAGGGGTGGATGGGGCGCACATGCGCCGTGCCGCCGTCGCGCAGGACAACATCGGCTTCCCAATATTCCGGATATACGCCGTCCGCCGGCTGATCCACCATAGGCTTAGCCTAGTCATAAACTTACGCAGTACCCGTTCAGCACCCCTCAGAAGGATCCACCAGCCTTATGGCACGCCGCCAAACCACGCCCCCGGCAGGGGAACCCAGTCAGGATTTCGTTGAGAACATCGTCGATATCGATGTCACGTCCGAGATGGAAGGCTCATTCCTCGAATACGCCTATTCGGTGATTTATTCGCGGGCCCTTCCCGACGCCCGCGACGGCCTGAAGCCCGTCCAGCGGCGGATCCTCTACATGATGTCCGACATGGGGCTGCGCCCGGACCGCGGCCACGTCAAGAGCGCCCGCGTGGTGGGCGAGGTCATGGGCAAGCTGCACCCGCACGGTGACGCCGCGATCTACGACGCCATGGTGCGCATGGCCCAGGACTTTTCCCTGCGGCTGCCGCTGATCGACGGACACGGCAACTTTGGCTCGCTCGACGACGGCCCGGCGGCGCCCCGCTACACGGAAGCCCGGCTGGCGGCCGCGGCCCTGACCCTCACCGACCACCTCGACGAGGACGTCGTCGATTTCGTTCCCAACTACGACAACCAGCTGACCCAGCCGGACGTGCTGCCGGCCGCGTTCCCCAACCTGCTGGTCAACGGCGCGACGGGCATCGCCGTCGGCATGGCCACCAATATGGCCCCGCACAATCTGGTGGAGGTCATCGCCGCGGCCCGGCACCTGATCGACAACCCGGACGCCACGCTCGAGGACATCATGAGGTTCGTCCCCGGCCCGGACCTGCCCACCGGCGGCCGGATCGTGGGCCTGGACGGCATCCGCGACGCCTATGCCACCGGCCGCGGCTCCTTCAAGACCCGGGCAAAGGTGGACATCGAGCAGCTCTCTGCCCGCCGCACCGGCCTGGTGGTCACGGAACTGCCGTACATGGTGGGCCCGGAAAAGGTGATCGAGAAGATCAAGGATGCCGTCAACGGCAAGAAGCTCACCGGCATCAGCGACGTCGTGGACCTCACCGACCGCAAGCACGGCCTGCGCCTGGTCATTGAGCTCAAGAACGGCTTCAACCCCACTGCCGTGCTCCAGCAGCTCTACCGCTACACCCCGATGGAAGACTCCTTCGGCATCAACAACGTGACGCTCGTCGATGGCCAGCCGCAGACCCTCGGGCTGCTCCAGCTGCTCTCGGTCTACGTGGACCACCGGATCAACGTGGTCCGGCGCCGCACCGCGTTCCGGCTGGGCAAGAAGAAGGACCGCCTGCACCTGGTCGAAGGCCTCCTGGTCGCGATCGTGGACATTGACGAGGTCATCCAGATCATCCGGTCCTCCGACGAGGTGGCCGAGGCCCGTACCCGGCTGATGTCCATCTACGATCTCTCCGAGATCCAGGCCAACTACATCCTGGAACTGCGGCTGCGGCAGCTGACCAAGTATTCGCGGGTCGAGCTGGAGAAGGAGCAGGAGGAGCTCCGCCGGGAGATCGCGGAGCTTGAGGCGATCCTGGGCTCCCCCGTGCTGCTCCGTGCCCTGGTGTCCGACGAACTCGGCGAGATCGCGGAGAAGTACGGCACACCGCGCCGGACCGTCCTGCTGGAATCCGAGGCCGTCTCCCCCACCGTCGCCGCGGCACTGGGCGCAGCCGCCGGGGCCAAGGGCAAGGCCGCACCGCTGGCCCTTGAGATCGCGGACGATCCTTGCTGGGCCATCCTCACCGTGTCCGGACAGATTGCCCGCACCGCCAACCAGGACAGCCTGGCCGAGGCCGGACCGCGGACCCGGCATGACGTTTTCTCCTCCGTGGTCAAAACCACCGCCCGCGGCGAGATCGCCGCCGTGACCTCGCAGGGCCGCATGCTGCGCCTGCAGGTCATGGACATGCCTGTGCTGCCGCCAACCTCGGGTACCCCCAACATGGCCGGCGGGGTAGCGGCCAAGGATTTCATCACTCTGCTCAAGGGGGAATCACTGGTGGCCTTCGCACCGCTGGACCAGGTCCTGGCAATCGGAACCGCCCAGGGCGTGGTCAAACGGGTGCAGCCGGACTATCCGCTGAACCGCGAAGACTGGGAAGCGATCGCGCTCAAAGACAAGGACACCGTGGTGGGCGTTGCCCCCGCCGGGTCCGACGACGACGACCTCGTCTTCATCACGCGGCAGGCCCAACTGCTGCGCTTCAGCGCCTCCGCCGTCCGCCCGCAGGGCCGGACGGCCGGCGGCATGGCCGGGATCAAGCTGGCCGCCGGGGACCGGGTGATGTTCTTCGGGACCGCCAGCGCCGCTGACGCCGCCGCCGTCGTCGTGACCATCGCGGGGACCGAAGGCGCGCTGCCGGGCACAGCCCCCGGGGCCGCGAAGGTCACCGCCCTGGCCGAGTACCCGGTCAAGGGCCGGGCGACTGCCGGGGTGCGGGCACACCGTTTCCTCAAGGGCGAGGACACGCTGCTGCTCGGCTGGGCTGGGCACGGTCCGGCCAAGGCGTCCTCCCTGGCAGGTGTGGCGCGCTCACTCCCCGGCGAGCATGGCCGCCGCGACGGCTCCGGCATTCCGCTGTCCCAGGCAATCGACGCCATTGGACCCAGCATGGCGTGGTCAGAGGACCCGGAAGCCGGCAACGACACGTAGGTCCGCGGACGAACGAAGCCCGGCCGGCGGCGCTGTCGCCCGCCGGCCGGGCTTCGTGATCCGGCGTTGCCTCCGGCGATCTCAGTCCCGGAAGCCTTGCCTGCATCCTGTGTGCCGGCGCTAGGGCATGTGGTTGAGGCTCAGGATGTTGCCCTCCGTGTCCAGGAACCACGCGGCCGAGCTTCCGTCCGGAGTGGTGGCGATGCCGTCCTCCGTTTTTAGGCCCGGGAAGTCGTATTCTTCGAAGACGACTCCCTTGGCTCGGAGTTCCGCAACGGCACCCGGAAGGTCCTCGACCACCCAGCCGATCTGCGTGTTCTTGGCCGTTCCGGCATTGGGCGTCTGGTACAGGAGRAACCYGGTACCTCCGCCGCACTTGTACTGCAGGTTGTCCTCGGCATCCGCGTTCTCGGGTTCGAGCCCGAGCTTATCGCGGTAGAAATCCCGTGCACGCGCGATGTCCGCTGCCGGTAGCACTGCGCCGACTTGCTTGTCCTTGAGCATGGCTATTCTCTTTCCAGGCCCGCCCCCCGGAAGGAATGATACTCCTCCATATCCCCCACGTACCTGAGAAACCGCGACGCTGATTTCCTTGGCCGGCGGGGGCATTGGTGGGGGAACGGCCCCGACACGGCGCCCTGATGTCCGCCGCTGGTTAGGCGAGATGTCCCCTGTTGGTCAGGCGAGGGAGAGGAAGAGCCTTTCGAGCTCCTTCCGGTCCATGGTGGTGTCTTCGCGGACGAGGCATTGCTCAAGTCCGCTGGCGATGATCGCGAATCCGGCCTTGTCCAGAGCCTTCGAGACGGCCGCCAACTGCGTGACGATTGCCCTGCAATCCCCGCCCTCCTCCAGCATGCGGGTCACAGCAGCGAGCTGTCCCTGGGCGCGCTTGAGGCGGTTGACCACAGGGGTTAGTTCAGTCGGATCGAGTTGCATGAGGTCTCCAAAGGCGTAGGTGGCTTGCCATCACCTTATACCCCACCGGGTATTTTGCATACCCCTATGGGTATCTGCCATACTCGGTGGGGTACTCACCCACGACCCCTTTCGAGAGGCCCCCATGATTTCGCCTTCCACCGCCATTTCCGCTCTCGCTCCGGAGACCTTGCGCAGCTGGGTCACCGAGCATCAGGACCTCATGATCATTGACGTCCGCTCGGCCGCTGAGTTCGAGTC
>NZ_JBFTZW010000103.1:0-10070 GCF_056406555.1 Arthrobacter sp. P1_B4 | reverse complement strand
GGCCTGCGGTGGAGGAAATGTCCCTCCGGCGCTCCTGCGTCGCTGATTTCCTCCGGGAATTTCCCCCACCTTGCCCTGCGGGTAGACAGGCCTTCGTCGGCCGCCGAGCAAGCAAGCTTGCCAGCAACCAAAAAACAACGGGGGAGAGGGGACGCTGGCCGGTCATCTGAGCCGCCCCACCCACCGAATCCTTGGGCAAAAAGGAGCAACACCATGAACACCACACCCACCCTCGAAATGCTCGACCCGGCCACCCTGACCGTGGACATCAACGTCCGCAAAGACGCCGCCCTGACACCGGATTTCATTGCCAGCATCAAGGAACACGGCGTGATGGAACCCGTCATCGCCCACCGTAAAGACGACGGGACCGTGCATGTCCTGATGGGACAGCGCCGCACCCGCGCCGCCGTCGAAGCTGGGCGCACCAGCATCCCGGTGATGATCATCGAGTCCCCCGAGGAAGCCGAGCGGATCGTGACGCAGGTCGTGGAGAACATCCAGCGCGCCGAACTGACCGAAGCGGACGAGGCCGACGCCTACCACCAGCTGTCCCTGATCGGCGTGTCAGCCGCCGCGATCGCCAAGAAGACCGGGCGCACCAAGACCACCGTGGAAGGGGCACTGAAGGCCAAGTCCTCGGACGCCGGATCCGCCGCCCTCGGCAAGGGCTACACCATCGATGAAGCGCTCATCATGGCCGAGTTTGAAGGGAACCAGGACGCGACCGAGGAACTGGAGTCCGTGATCGCGGACGAACCCGATCAGCTCCTCCACGTCGCCCAGCTGCTCCGGGACCGCCGCGACAGCGCCGCCGCCCTCGCCACACTCCTCGAGGAACTGGAAGCCCAGGGCAAGACCGTCGTGGAGGATGCCGGGCACTACTCCAACGAAGAGAACCTGTACGTCTCGGCCGCGAAGCGGGCAGACGGGGAACCGGCCACCGACGAGGACGCCAACGCCTACCTGATCAGCACCGACTACCGGGGCCAGCACAAAGCCAACCCCGTCATCACCGGCTGGAAGGACCTGGGCTTCACCCCGAAGTACGAACGCTACGACGGCGGCACCCAGGCCCCGAAAGGCCCGATGACCGAGGAGCAGAAAGCCGAGCGGAAGACCCTGATCGCGAATAACCGCGAGATGGAGAGCGCCACGAAGGTCAGGCGAGAGTTCGTGAGGACCCTCCTGTCGCGCAAGACCGCGCCGAAGGGCTGGCAGTACTTCACCGTCCACGCCATCACCCACGACCCCGAAACCGCCAGCGGCTACGACGGCAAGGTCGCCACCGAGATGATCGGGGCCAAGACCGGAGAGGACACCGACCGGTGGGGATGGAACCCGTTGCGGGACCACACCGCCAAAACCACCGCCCGGCCCGAGTTCTCCCTCATCGCCCTGATCTGCGCCGGGTATGAAAAGACCATCCAGAAAGACTCATGGCGGTCCGCCGAAAAGCGGCACTTCCACTACCTGAACCAGCTCACCGCCTGGGGATACGCCGCCAGCGCCGTGGAGCAGATCATCCTCGACAAGCACACCACCGACACCGAGTAACCGGACCGTGAACCGGGCGGCTGGATCCCCCAATACAGTCGCCCGGTCACTCATCCCGTGAAGGGTCGGGAACCTCCCGTAACGCGGGCGGTCCGCCGCCCAGGGCGAACCGCAGCAGCCACTCACCAGCGACGGACCGCCATTAACCGCGACAATGCAACTGGTGGACCATCAGCCGCGGGCCAGGAACAACGAGGTACCCGGCCCGCGGCAGCACCACAACCTATTCAGCTAAGCTGAACCACATATTTCCTTTGCCCAAGGGAACACCAGGAAGGGCCGGCGCCCMMCGGCGCCGGCCCTTCCGCCTTTAAGAGGATCCGCACCCGAACGCCTGCACCACCTACACCGCAGCTCTATTCAGCGGACCATGCACGGGCGTTGTGCAAGAATGAGTCCACTGACCTTGGGGGGTGTCCGGTGATAATCACAGGCAAGTTCAAGTACGCCGCAACTACCACAATGCTGGGGCTGATCTGCGTCCTAACAGCCTGTGGCATGGAGGCGCAGCAGTCCTCCAATGCCCAGTCTTCGCCGTCCCCGCAGGATGCGGAATTCGGCTCTATCGAGGAAGCCCGCCGAGCCGTTGCCGATGTCATTGGCTGCGAGGAAGCGCCCAAGACGGACCCAATCATCAATCCGGAGCTAGCTGGCTACACAGCCGAATACGTCGTCTGTTCAAAGCGTGTCCAGATCGAGTGGTTCAAGACCGAAGAGGCACGAAATGCTGAGCAGCAGCTTTATGCGGACAGCACCCAGCCTTTAGCCATCGTGGAGGGTAAAAACTGGATGGTCGTGGACATGTCCGAGGCACTTCAGGAGTCTCCGAGCGGTAAGGACCTGAAGGGCCTAGCGCAAGAGCTCGGCGGCCAGTTCAAGTCCTTGAATGGTGCCCAGCCGTCTTAACTAAGGTGCCGAGCCTTAGAGGTTTTCAAGTGCTTTCTCCGCTAAACCGTTCAGGGCTTCTACGGCGCCCTCAGCCGTGCCGAGAGCGAGCAATTCCATCATCCGGCCAAGGAGTGATTTCATTCGACCAGGCGCTGGTGCAGGATCGTTCGTTTCCTGTTCGAGTTCAGTGGCAACTTCTACGACTTCTGCCTGACGTTCGGCGGGGATACCAAGGATAGGAAGCATGTCCCTAAGTGCCGTGGCTACCTTGCGAACGTCATCCACTTGATTCGACGTCAGTGTGATTGACTGCGAGACGTTCTTGCCCCCGGTGGTGAGGTTCATGCTGCCCGAATTGTTGATGTGGAACACTGGTGCCCTCTCGCTTGCTGCCACCGCTGGCGGCATGTCTTCGTCCTCGATCTTCTGGATGCCTAACGCTGTGATGTCGGGCCGAATGACGGAACCACCCATGACAGCTGTACCCCGGATGAGCTCCCGTTCCCGGAGGATACGGGTCGCTTGGTCTGTCTCATTTTCGGTGAAGTCATCACCATAGAACTTGCCGTACTTACTGATAGTGAATCTGGCGATGTTCGGCGATGACCGCCCTTGCAGATGCTCGTCGTAGAGCCATTGGAGCACCGCATCGCGAGCGGCTATGTTGCGTTTTTTCCGGTCAGTCATGAAGGACCGGAAATCGTCGGCGGCGTCGACGCCTTGCTGAGTGATGGTGACATCCCTTGTTTTTCCGGAGGTCTTCTCGTAGAAGATCCATCCCTTGTCCAGGAGCATCTCTAGATCGCTGTCAAAAGCGCGCCAGTCGAGGCCGAACTTCTCCGCTTCCTCGTATAGCCCTGTTACGTCCGCTGAACGGTGCCGGTTGTAGTCCGCGAACTGCTTGATGTTCAGTAGAAGAAGAAACTGTCGCAGCGCCGACGGAGACTTAAGCTCCGCTTCGTAGTTGACCATTTCCTGATGCTAACAGCGTGAGTTCCCTGCTCGGTTCATGACGTGGAGAACGCGGGCCCTGCTGCTGACACTTAACAGGCATGCGATGTCTGGGTGTTGTTTCTGGTGTGGGCCGGGTGGTGGGTTTTGGGTGATCGCGGGTAGTACCTACGTGAATCCCCTGACCCTTTGGAACGTTCCCGGCACGAAGGTTCTTGTGCTCTCACGTCTTGGCCCGCGCTACGGGTGTGTGTTGTCTGTGCTGAAAAGAAGCCGGCCCCGTCTGTGGTGCGTCGGCAACGTGAGTCTTGGACCATGGCAGTCCCACCCGACCCCGACCACCTTTGCATGAGGCTGTGCATGGCCACCGCTTACCCAGGGTGACGCGCGCTGGATGGTTACGTGGTGGTTGTGTGCAGGCGGTCAGATGGGTCCCGTCGTCCATATGTGTGCGGGAAAAGCCCGTAGGAAGTTGCTTTTGCCGTGCCCATGTGGACGAGGGGTTACGACTCCGAACCGGCAGCCAGCAGAGCCGCTTCTTGCGTGGTCTTCCGGCCGCGCGGCCGCCCGCCGGCCTTCTTGGTCGGCGCGTCCAGACCGAAGCCGCGCAAGTCGGAGTCGGTCCAGTCTGCGCGCAGAGCGGCCTGATAGTCCTTGGCGTATTTCTGTTCTGCTGCGGCAAGCAACTGAGTGGCTTCCTGAACCTCGACACCGCTGGCAGCTGCCCTCTTCACGGCGTTGACTTTGGTGTCCCTTGCGGCGTCGATCTTCGCGGCGGCTTTAGCGGCAATGTCGTTGATATCCATACCCAAACCCTACCGGCCACGACTGACACCCGAAAGCGGGGTTTCGGAGACCGACCGCGGAAGGCGAAAAAACCCTCTCGGGCCACCGTGCGGAGCAAGCTATACACTTACACGGGTGTAAGTGGCTTGTCGCGCTCGACACTGGCGGTCGGGTGCGGCACACTGGTCAGTGTGGTCCCCGGTTCCGGGGTCGCTGCGCTGGGCCTTTGAAGGGATGGATTGAATGTCGGATGAGGGATTAACTCACCGCTTTAATCTGTCGCGCCGACGCCGGGAGAACACTCCCGCCGGCACCAAGAGGCGCCGTGACCTGTGGGTCACTGTTGAAGAGGAAGCCGCGCTGGTCGCGAGGGCTGAGCGGGAGAAGGTGACCGTTCCGAACCTGCTGATCACAGCGGCATTGTCCGAGACGCAGGAGACGACAACG
The DNA here is from genome assembly GCF_056406555.1 of Arthrobacter sp. P1_B4. Lineage (NCBI taxonomy): Bacteria > Bacillati > Actinomycetota > Actinomycetes > Micrococcales > Micrococcaceae > Arthrobacter > Arthrobacter sp. P1_B4. The sequence continues at coordinate 5,441 of NZ_JBFTZW010000103.1, read as the reverse complement.
GAACGCCGTGCCATTGCTGCGGAGCTGATGTCCCTGCACAATCTGCTGGCCCGTTCCTCCAACAACATCAATCAGCTCGCACGGCAGGCAAACGCCACAAGTGAGTTCCCCTCCGAGGCGCGAGAAGCACTGAAGCACATACGCTCCGTGGCCATGCGAATCGACGACGTCATTGACGGGCTGATGTAGGGATGATTCCGAACATCACCCGCGGTTCGCGCATGGCCGGGCTCATGGTTTACCTGGCATCGACTGACGCAGACAAGACGAAGAACGCCCACACCGATCCGCACTTGGTGGCCGGAGATGCAGCGATCATGTCGTGGTACGACGACGGCGTTCTGGACCGTGAGGATGCCCTGGCGATTGCCAAGCACCTGGACCGGCCGCGCAAGATGTTCGGCGTCTCGGTGCAGATCAAGGACATGCAGTGGGACGCGGCCAAGAAGGAGCGCGTCCACGTCGGCTACAAGGACGCCAGCGTGTGGCACTGCTCGCTAAGTCTGCGCGCTGAAGAGGGCGCACTGACGGATCAGCAGTGGGGCGATATCGCGAACGACTTCGTAGACTCCATGGGGTTCACCGAAACCAGCGGAAAGGCGCAGTGCCGGTGGGCTGCGGTCAACCACGGCACGAGTGGGAATGGCAACCACCACATCCACTTAGCCGTCTCCCTGGTCCGCGAAGACGGCACCAAGGTCTCCACCCACGGCGACTACAAACGCGCGCAGCAGACCTGCCGCGAGCTGGAGGTCAAGTTCGGACTGGAACAGCTCTCCACCGTGCACTCCACCCGTGGCTACGACCGCGCCGAGAAAGCCACCGCCGTCCGGGACGAGCGGGAAATGCACCGCTCATCTTTGGCCCGGAAAGTCCGTGCCAGCGCCAGCGCGTCGGCTACCGAAGGTGAGTTCGTCCGTCGCGCCCGCGACACCGGCATGCTGGTGCGTCCGCGCTACGCCAAGAACACTACCGACGTCATTGTCGGGTACTCGGTAGCCGAACGCCCCAAGCAGGGCGAGCGGCCTATCTGGTTTGGGGGCGGCACCCTCGCCTCCGACCTGAAGCTCGGTGCTTTGCGTGAAGAGTGGATGGACTCACCGCACCTGGCGACCGAAGCCGCAGCGGAATGGAACGCAGCTGCCCGGAACAGGCGCACCGTGTCCAGGACCGGCCCCGAGAACGCAACACCATCGGCGGAAATGTGGGTGGAATACACCCGGAACGCGACCGCACTGGTCGAGCAGCTGCGCGCGCTGCCCCGTGATGATCACGCCACCTGGGCGAAAGCAGCGAGGGAAGTATCCGGCGCCTTCGCGGCATGGTCCCACCGGCTGGAACCGACCCCCGGCCCGCTGGCGGCCACCGCCGCCGAACTGTCCCGTACCGCCCAGCTCCGCGCACCACGGCAGCACAGCAAGCCCGTCGCCCTGCCATCCATTTCCGGCACCGCCATGTTGTTCATGGCCGCGTCCAGCAAGAACAAGACGGCCGCCCAGTCCGCGCTCATGCTGCAACTGGTGAACACTGCCTTCGCCATCCACGAAATGCACCAACAGTCCGGACGAACCAGAGAAGCGCAGCGGCTCCGTGCCGTCGTCACCGACCAGCTGAAACCGTTCGCAGCCACCATGCCCCGGCCGGTCACCGTCGGTGCACCGGAACAGGCAACGGCCCCGAACTCCGTAGAACTTGGACTCCGCGGCATGGCGCCCATCCGTCCAGGGTCAGCGGTGCCGAACACACCAACGCCGGCCAAAACCCACCAGCACACGGGCCGTGATTCCGGCCCCGTGCTGGACCGATAGAGACCACCACCAACGGCAAGGGGAGCACGATGAGTGAATCAGACGGAATGGATGAAGTTCTGGACGGCGGAATGCGGCAGTCCCTGATGATTGCCTCACGCATTGCCGAGACCGTGGCCCGTCGCCGGCAGGAATCCCAACGGCAGCAGGAACACCAAGACGCCCAGGCAGCGCACGAAGCACAGGCACGCCTCACGGCAGACCGCAGTGCGGCGCACGCGGTGCTGGCACCGGTCAATAGGGACCAGTGGTGGGACAAAGCCCAGCCCCACGACATTGCCACGGCACACGCCGTCGCTGAAGGCTGGAAGGACCACGACCCGACCGCTCTGGCGGCCTCGGAAAAGATCCGGCGGCAAGTCCTCGCCCGCTACGGCATCGACACCCGCGACATCGGCTCGGACGCCGCCTACCTGGAATCAGGGATCCAGACCATCACCACGGAGAAGGCACGGCAGGACGCACTCGAACGCAACCAGGAAGAGACGCGCAAGGCAGCCGCGGAACACGAGAAAGCCATGGGACTGCTCGCCGCGGCCCGGGCCGAAGAACTCCGCGCCCAGGCCGCGACACTGGCCCCGGAAATGGAACGCCACCAAGTACCCGCTGAGTACCTGGCCAACCCCGAGCTCGCCTACGCCTTGCAGACGGCACACGCGGCCAAGACCCCTGCAGCAGTAGCGGCCGCCGACTCCACCGTGCAGGAACGCATGTTCCTCATCGGCAAGGACGGCATCAACGGTCCCGACATTGACCAGCTCCGCAAAGAAACCACCGCGAACGTCAACGGCGCCGGTGACTCCCACTTCGCGGACCCCGAATTCGTGAAGGCGGCCAAGGAGATGCACGAAGCCAAACTCCTGGCAGAGGGAGGCTTCACCGGGTCCGAAAGGACGCCCGTGGAGCAGCGGTACGAACGAGCCGAAAAGGAACTCTTCGCCCGCATGGAAAGCGTCGGCCGCGAGATCGAAGATCGCGTCACCAGCAACGACCGCGCCCGCATGAAAGGCCACGGCCTGAAAACCGAAAGCGCGTCGGCCGCCGACTACGGCTCAGCCGAACACCACCAAAAATTCGCAGAAACACTCGCAAACACCGACGCAACCGAAGCCCAGGTTCGTGGACGGCTTGCAGCAGCGCGCAGTGAGGGCACGCACCCCAGCGCAGCGGTCACCAAGGGCAGAGGTGTGGCCAAGGCCAGGATGACGCGCATGGGTGCATCACAAGGTGCGGAGAGGACCAAAAGCGGCCCCGCCCGCTAAAGAGCCTGGTCATCGGCCATCCCTCACAGCTGGTCGGCCTGCCCCGTTCCAACCTCTTCTACGTGCGGGGATGCACCGAGGCGGAGCCAGTGGTGTCAGGTTGGGATCTAGGAGTCTCTCGAGCCATTGTCAGAAAAGTAGATTTTGGCCCTATCCTGTCGGCCCTTCGACTACCTGCCTGACGTCCAGTTGGGGTGTGCCTCAGACGCACGGGGGAGACAGTGTGCTGTTTCTCGAACGCTGCTGGATGGTTCGGGCCAAGCTTACCGGGTTTGGGGCTGCTGATATGTCCACTCGTTTCGTATGCGGCTCCAATCACCAAGCTTCGGAAGCCGCACATAGCCGCCTGGCTCTGCACGAGCCGCTCCCATTCACGCCGTGATCCCTTACTTGCGACCGGTTAGTCGGTCGTACGTTTCAGTGATTCCTGCTGCCGCCACTGCTCTGCTGAAGGGTTCCCTGTTCCGTACCGTTGCTCACCAGTGCGACGTGGAAATGATCCGCACACGCCAACGTCGAGGGAGGAATGCAATCAACCACGGGAATCCCCTCAAAGCAGATGCCTTGGAAAGTGTACGGGGCTTCTTGGAGCGCACCGCTCAAGCTGCATTAGGGATCGCTTTGGAGGCCAAATCATGCTGTCGCGAGGCGGTAGAGTCGACCTGGGTGTGTTTGAGACGGTAGCTGGAGCCCTTGAGAGTGATGACGTCGGCGTGGTGGACGATGCGGTCGATCATGGCCGAGGCGACGACCTGATCGCCAAATATGTCGCCCCAGCGAGCGAAGGGCAGGTTCGAGGTCAGAATCAGCGAGGCATGCTCGTAGCGCGATGAGACCAGTTGGAAGAACAGGTCGATGACCTCCTACGCCGAGACTTCCATAACGGACCGTCGGGGCATGATCAGTGGGACGAAGAACGACCAGCGTCCGCTACAGCTTGGGCCGAACCCGATACAGCCGCCGATCAAACGGTCATTTAGTTCCCAGCCGCAAGCGGCTGACCCCGGCCCCATCTACAACTTCGCCGTGCCATCCCTGCGTCCGGCCGACGGGATTCAAACTAATACAGCAGCGTCGACGTCTATCCATTGATCGATGGTGTCGAGGTAGATCTCGGCCCGGGCAGAAAGCGTCGTCCTGTCAAGACCAGCGAAAACTTGAGTCCACGCTGGTCCGACACTGAATCTAGTGGAAGTTGAAATATTAGCGGTGAGGTCCCAAATCGCGACGACACCGTCGATGTTGCCTTGCCCTGGGGCGGATTTGAGCCATACCGAAAACTGCAAGGAATTTGCAATAGCCGCATAAGTCGGAAACAGGTTGCCCCCTGCAAGAACAACCCGTTGAACATACGCGGGTAAACCTACGTCGTGGGCGACGGATCCCGCCCGTTGAGAAGTCTTGAATCGCATAAACTTGTCGCCCTGCTTAGCCTCCCCTGGACTTGTGATTAAAGAAGTGGTCACCGCCTGAGACAGATTGAGCGGCTGCCACGCACCTAGGCCTGATTCGAAGTTTCCCGTGCTCAGGAACATGTCGCCATCTCTCCCCTGCATGCTCGAACGCTGGCAGTCCCGCCCTCGGGATCAGCTTCCCCGCCCGCGTCGTTCCTAATAGGTTGGTGCTGAACTTACTCCTCAACGTCGAAGCAGTCCACAAATTGACCAATTCCCGAGGAGTATTTCGGCCGGGCGCCAACCGCTATCGCCGGAGCTAAGGTTTAGCTGGGATTGTGGTTGCAGTGAGATGGTATGTCTCATTCAAACGTGTTTTCATGACGCAGKGCGAACCGGTCCTCCGGGATGCTCTGGAGGTTTGCCAGGGAGATCACCATGGAGTAGCCGGCCAACTGTCAGACCACCACAGTGATGATGGCGGGCAGTGCCAGCTGCGCGTTAAGCTATCTTCCTTTCAATGTTGCTACCGACCAGCAGGGGCGGGATCGTTGGGGGTCCCTGTTGATGCCTTGGATTTTGTCCAGTTGAGAGCTTTGGCAAATAGTTTCCTTTGACTTCTTGACAGTCGATCGCAATCAGGTCCAGCCTTGATGTACTGCGGTTTAATCTGATAATCATCTTCCGATTAGTGAGCCGTTCCGGTATTTGCTCAACGTGCACCGGTTCCGCGAGCAGCGCTAGATAAATTAGTCCGCACGATCATGACTAGTGCTTTGCTCCATTCATAATATAGATGCACAACAATGTAGCGGGAAAACCATGCCCATCGATCTCACTATAGTGGTCCCCTTCCTCCATCAGTTTGGACCAGAAGACCGAAACGTTGGCGTTTATGCAGGGCTGCGACGAAGGTGGACCTTTGACTGTCCAAAGCTGGCTCCTGGTCCTGCTTTGTTAGCTTTTCAGAGTAGCGG
>NZ_JBFTZW010000102.1:0-10240 GCF_056406555.1 Arthrobacter sp. P1_B4 | reverse complement strand
CGCTGGTTCCGTCCGTCTCGGCCACCTTCGCTGCGCTTGGCTGGCTATTCCTGGCGGTCATCGTCGTCGCCGCGGTGCTGTGGTTCCCGGTGGGCTACTACAACCTGACCGCGGTGGAGCTGATCGCCGCGTCGCTGATCTTCGCCTGGCTCATCATCCTGATCCGTAACCTCGCAGCCGTCGATGCCGACCAGCTTGAGGCGAACCTGCCGGCCCGGCCGCTGCCATCGCCGGCTGAGCCTGCGAATCGGCCAGTTTCCGCAACAGACAGCGCAGTGCCCGACCCGTAAGTGCCGCGGGGCCTGCCGACGACGGAAGTGCCGACGCCGGGAGTGCCGTCGGGAAGGGCCGCTTCAAGGCTCGCCTATGAGTGCGTCGGTTCTTCGACCAGCGCTGTGGCGATGCTGTCGGCGTCCTCGAGCGCGGACAGGAAGCGTTCGGCGTCCAGGGCCGCGGCGCAGCCGGTGCCGGCGGCGGTGATGGCCTGGCGGTAGCGGTGGTCCACGGCGTCGCCGCAGGCGAAGACGCCAGTCAGGTTGGTGACCGTCGTAGGGGAGTCGACCTGGATGTAGCCGTCGGCATCGAGGTCTATCTGGCCGGCCAAAAGCTCGGTCCGGGGCACGTGCCCGATCGCGACGAAGATGCCCGTGGCGGCCTGCTGCCGGGTGTCGCCGGTGCGGGTGTCGGTCAGGGTCACTCCGGTGACCTTGCCGTTGCCGTGGATCGCGGTGACGGCGGAGTTCCAGGCGAACCTGATCTTGGGGTTGTCCTTGGCCCGCTGGGCCATGATCCGGGAGGCGCGCAGTTCGCCCTTGCGGACCACCACGGTCACCGATTTGCCGAAGCGGGTCAGGAACGTGGCCTCCTCCATCGCCGAGTCGCCGCCGCCGACCACGATGATGTCCTGGTCGCGGAAGAAGAAGCCGTCGCAAGTGGCGCACCAGGACAGTCCGTGGCCGCTGAACTTCTTCTCCTCCGGCAGGCCCAGTTCCTTATACGCCGAGCCCGTGGCGAGGATGACGGCGGGCGCTTCATGTCTCGCCCCGGCGGCGGTGACCACACACTTCAGGTGCCCGGCGAGCCGCACCTCGGTGACGTCGTCGAACACCACCTGCGCGCCAAACTTTTCGGCCTGCTGCTGCAGGCCGTCCATCAGTTCGGGGCCCTGGATGCCGCCCGGGAAACCGGGGAAGTTTTCCACCTCGGTGGTGTTCATCAGAGCGCCCCCGGCAGTGACCGCACCGGCGATGACGAGCGGCTTGAGCCCGGCCCGGGCGGCGTAGATCGCCGCGGTGTACCCCGCGGGACCGGACCCGATGATGATCAGCTTCTCGGTTGTCTTGATTGCGGCGCTCACGGTCGGGCTCCTTCGGTGACGGTTGCCGGCATGTGCTGATCATCCCGCCCGGTGGGGCGCTTATCAACGCCCCCGGGGTTGATCCGGAGTTCGGACACCCGGGAACGCTGCGCGGGAGCTGCCCGGGCAGCTAGGCGGAGGCCAGCGTCTGAGTCAGGATGGTGCCGCCAACCCCGACCAGGACCGCGCCTGAACCCCCGACAACGATCCGGCCGGTCCGGGGCCGGGCGAGGACTCCGGTCACTTTCTTGAGCGCGCTGAGCAGCAGCACGTACCAGGCCAACGCGATCAGCAGGAAGATGCCCGCCATCAATGCGTGCTGGGCGAGGGGCGGCAACGGGGCGACAGTGAACTGCGGGAACAGCGACAAGTAGAAGACGGCGACTTTCGGGTTGAGCAAGTTGCTCACCATTCCTTGCACGAAAGGCGAGCTCCCGCCGCGTTGGCGTTCTGCTGCCGGTGCCGGGGGTTGGCTGGGTTTGGGTGTTCTGGCGAACGCCTCAGCGAAGGCGCGCAGGCCCAGGTAGAGCAGGTAGGCGGCCCCGGCAATTCTGATCCCGGTCCCGACGACTTCCGAGGCCCCCAGCAGCGCCGTGACACCGAGCACCGCCAGCACGGCAAGGATCGTGTTGCCAACCATGATGCCGGCGGCGGCTGTGGTTGCCGCCCGTGTGCCGCGGGGCGCATTCCTGAGGACAAGTGCAAAGTCAGGTCCGGGCACCACCACTACGACCAAGCAGGTCAGCACGAAGGCTGCCAGTTGTTCCAGCATCGGGGATTTCCTCCGGGCGTCAGTCTGTGGCGGTGGGTGGTGAATTTCTGTCCGGGAACGAAACCCGGGCAGCCTTCTACGTTAGGCCAATACGGGCACACTGGAGCGCAGCCCCGCTCGTCGCCGGCGGAAGGGGGCAGCAACCTCACCCGCTGGGCATGATTCGGTCTCGAGGCCGGACCGCTAGCTTTGCATCAGCATCGCATTGCGGTGGGCGCTGATGGGATGTGCCTGCAGGACCATGCTCATGCGTGAACTGCCCGGTCTGCTCCAGAGGAGGCAACATGTCCGGTTGTGTGGTGGACCCGAGCGAGCCAACGAGTGTGGGAGGCGGACCGCGATGAACCCTCCGAAGGACGCCGGGACCCCGCCGGTGCAGTTCAACCAAAGGCTGGCGCTGCTGCTGGCCATGGCGATGTTCGTGCTGGTTGTCGACACGTCGATCATGAACGTATCGATCTCCGCCGTGGTGGACGACATAGGCGCGACCGTCAGCGGACTCCAGTCGACAATCGCCCTCGAGGCGCTGGTATCCGCGGCCTTTATCCTGATCGGCGGCAAGATTGGCGACCTGATCGGGCGCAAGCGCGCCTACGTCATTGGGCTTTCCTGCTACGCCGTCGGCGCCGTGGCGATGACGCTCGCCCAGACTCTCCTCCCGGTGATCATCTGCTGGGCCCTGATCGGCGGCCTTGGCGCCTCGCTGCTCCTTCCCGCCATGCAGTCGCTCATCCACGGAAATTTCGAGGGAGATGCCCAGCACCGGGTCTACGCCCTGGTCGGCGCGTCGGCCGCGATCGCCGCCGCCGTCGGTCCTCTGCTCGGGGGCTTCCTCACCACGTTCCTGTCCTGGCGCGTCGCTTTTCTGCTCGAGGCCCTCATCATCGCGGTCGTCCTGTCCGGAATCAAGCTCGTCAAAGACGTGCCGTACACCGGGCCCCGGGAACTGGATATCTTCGGATCACTTCTGTCCATCGTCGGCATGGGCGGCGTCGTGCTCGGAATCCTGGTCTGGCAGGAAGGCGGCGAGGCAGTGGGCGCACTCCTGGCCGTGGGTGCCGTCGGACTGGGCGGCCTGGTCTACTGGCTCCTTCAGCGCAAACGCCGCAACAAGCCGACGCTGCTGGACCCGGACCTGTTCCAAGCAAAAGCCTTCCGCTTTGGTGCCACGGGACAAATGCTCCAGCAGATCGCTCTGGGTGGCACCATGATCGTGCTGCCCATCTACCTTCAGATGGTGCTCGGATACAACGCGATGCAGTCAGGCCTGTCCATCGCCCCGCTCTCGCTGACCATGTTCGCTGTCGCCATGATCGTCGGGAAGAGGTCCGGGAGGCGGCGCCCGGCCAGCCTCATACGTTGGGGCTTTCTGTTTCTGATCGCGGGTTTGCTGGTGCTGGTCCCAATCGTGCCGCGAGCTGACTCCGGCTGGTGGCTGCTGATCCCGCTGATCATTTCAGGCTTTGGCCTGGGGCTGCTGGTATCCCAGCTCAACAACTACACCTTGTCCCCGATTTCGGACGAGCGGGTCAGCGAGGCCGCCAGCGTGAACTCGGCCGCGGGATCGTTCGGCTTGTCCTTCGGACTTGCGTTCGCCGGCGGCATCATGCTGGCATCGCTCTCGACCATCTTCATCGGCTTGTCCGATGCCAGCACGGTCCTCCCGCCCGACGACAAGCAGCAGGTCGCGACGGTACTGGAAGACGACGCCCAGGTGATGAGCGACGCGCAACTCCAGGAACAGATCGCCGGCCAGCCGGAGGACATCCAGAACGAAATCATCCGCATCAACACGGAGGCACGGCCCCTGGCCCTCCAGATTGCACTGTTCGTCCCGATCCTTGCCGGCCTTGCCGGGCTGGGTACTTCGTTCCGCATGATTCGGATCCCTGACCCCAAGCCCGCCGGCACCGGCGAGGGGAGCGTCCTGGGCTGAAGTCCACAGCGGCGAGCGTCCAGGTGCACCCCTGACAGCGAAGTTCCCCGGGATCCGTCGAGGCGCGTGGTTTCGGGGTAGTCCGATCAGAGCTGGAGAAGGCTGTAGCCCACGAGGAAGATCCCAATCGTCAGCGTCGCGATCGCTGCGATCCTGCGGCCATTGCGCTGCAGCCAGTTGAACAGGGCGGTCAAAGGCACTTGGGCCCGTTCGGGGGAGCGCAGCCACACAGCGACCGGAATGATGACGGCTGACTGGACCACGGCGGCGTAGGCGAGGACAAGCAGGCTGCTTGGCAGCGGCGGCAGTTCCTGGACACCGATCACGGCACCGGCGGTGACGGCCAGCAGGAGTGCCTTCGGGCGAAGGTTAAAGCCCAGGCCCAGGACGACGAATTCCCAGGGCCGGGCCGAGCGGAACCGCGACTTCATCTTGCCAAGCATGGCGTTGTCCCGGCCGCCCTTGCTCACGAGGAGGTACACGGCGTACGCAACCAGAAGCGCACCGATCACAATGGCGAACTGTGCCACCCATTCGTCCTTACGCAGGCGCRGCGGCTTGACGGGCAGGAATTGCAGGCCGACCGCCGCCAGGCCCACGACCACGATCGAACCCGCGAGGCTGCCGATCAGGAAGGGAAGGGCGCCGCGGCGCGGACTCGGCGAGAGCAGAATCATGATCGTCACGCTGACAGGCACTGTGCTGAGAGCCCCGGCCAGGGCGAAGAGAGCCAGGCTGCTGAGAGTGCTCAGCATGCTCCCCTCACCTTCCCCCGGCAGCACCCCGACGGCATGTCATGCCTTCGGCCCGCTTCCTGTGTCCGGGCGGCCCGTCTTCAGCCGTCCGCGGCGTGCCCGGATCGCCTTGTCTTCTTCCTTGATGAGCAGTTCGAGGTCCTTATTGTCGCCCGTCAACGGCCGCCACCATGAAAGCGTCGGGTCGGAATCGAGCAGGATGGTTCGGAACAAGAGCGTCAGGGGAACGGCGAGGACGGCGCCGACAGGACCCAGGACCACTGCCCAGAAGAGGACGGAGAAGAAGGTCAACGTCTCACTCAGCGACACCGCGTTGCCCACGTATTTCGGCTGGATGATCGACTGGATGATGCTGTTGATTCCGCCATAGATGATGATGACTGCCACGAAGGTCGGCCAGCCCCCGGTGAGATAGCCGAAGAACAACGGTGGGATGATGGCGATGAAATACCCGATGTTGGGGATGAAACTGCAGATGAAAGACAGCAGCCCCCAGAGCAGGGCGCCGGGGATCTGCAGGATGACCAGAACCAGCCAGTTGAACAACCCCTGCGCGATTCCGAGGACCGTGGTGGCGACCATGTAGCGGCGCACACCGGTTCCGAAGCCGTTGAGCGCTGAAACCAGTGCCGGCCGGTGATAGTTCAGGTGAATCAAGAGCGCCGGCACGCGCGAGCCGTCAATCGCCATAAGAATGAGCATCGTCAGGATGATCACGAGGCTGGTCACCAGGCTTGCGACGTTTCCCAGGAGGCCGCCGAGGAACCCGACGATGCGGCCCGGCGTAAACCCGTTCAGGACTGCCTGGGTTTGCTCCGGGCCAAATCCTACAGATTCCAGCATCGCGGAGATCCTTGCGCCGAACTCGGCCATTTGGGGGGCGTATTGCGGCAGCAACGCGGAGAACTGGGCGAGTGAGGCAATCAGGACTGCGGCGAAGGCGGTCAGCAATCCGAAGACAGCCGCGATGGTGGTCCCGGTGGCGATGCCCCGGGAAATTCCCCGTGCCTGCATCCAGCGGCGCAGCGGATGGACACAAAGCGTCAGCACGAAGGCAAAAAAGACGGGGGTGACTATTCCCTGGATCGCGCCGAGGCCGAACGCTGCAATCGTCGCGCTGGCCAGGGCGAGCAGGATTATTACGGTGCGGGGGAGGGCCGAACGATTGGATTCCGATGGTTCCGGCTCCATGAGCCCTCCTTGGTTCAGCCTAGCCATATCTTAGAAGCCTCATGGCCTCATGAATAGCGAGTTGGCCAGGCCTGCTCCTCGCGCCTCAACCCGGAGTCAGACGACGATCTTGCTCTTGATCTGGGCAAACTCCTCTGCACTGATGGTTCCCGCGTCCATGAGTGCTTTGGCTTTCGCGATCTCCTCGGTGGGGCTGGCCGTGGCGACACTGCGGATGTAGGCATCGGTTTCCTGCTGGGATTTACGGGCCCGCGCCATTGACCGCTCCGCCATGCCCTTGCCCCGGGCAATCATGTATGCCAGCACGGTCAGGAACGGTATGAAGACCAGAAGGACGATCCAGACGGCTTTCCACCAGCCACTGAGTTCGTCGTCGCGGAAGAGGTCGCCGATCACCATGAACACTGCATACAGGAAGGCGATAATCGCATAGAAGATGAACAACCACCAGAGAATATCCCAAAAGTTCTCGAAGAAATTCATTTTGGCTTCCCTACTTTCGCTTGGTGCGGCGTCGCCTACGAACGCAGCCTTGGATGGGAATGGGTTTCACCGCGGATATCCCGGAAGACCCGGGCTAGCACTTGGCGTCATTCGAGAGATCGCTGATGGCGGCCTGCACGTTCGCGGCTTCGTCCTTGAGCGAGTTGGCCGCCTGCGTCAGGGTGGCGTCGTCGGGAACGGAGTTCACAGCGGAGGTGAACTTCTGTTGGGCAGCTTTAACGGCATCCACCCGATCTTTGGCCGCGTCGCTGGCCGCGTTGACCAGATCGTCGTAGCTCTTCCGCACCTGATCCCGGGCCGCCTGGATCTGGCCGATCGTGGCGCCTGGCTTGAGGGAGTCCTTGAAATTCGTCAGGGCTGTTGAAAAGCCAGTGGCCGCAGCGCAAACCGGTGAAACGCTCGCCGTCGGGCTCGCGCTGGGGCYGCTGCTGGGTCCCGAGGTGGCGCAGCCGGCGAGCAGCGCAACCGCCGCCCCGAGCGCAGACATTCGCGCGAGGCCTGGTTTTGGTGTCGACATTGGACTCACCTCTCCATGGGCTTTCGCCTGGCAGCCCAATCACTGGCAGGTACCACCAGTGTTGGGTGAGGGGCCCGCTTGCGCGTCACCCGCCGCGGGTGATCCTTTCACGCCGCTCCCCATGCCAGGCACGCCGCTGACCAGCGGGGACGCGACGCCGGAACTATCGAACACGGGTGGGACCCCATCAGCTCCCACCCCGCGGCCCGAATCACCCCGGGGTGATGATGTGCCCGCTCCGTCGCCGTGATGGACTGCAGTCCACAACTGAGGGAGGATGCCATGTGTCGTTGGCTAGCGTATTCGGGTTCGCCGGTGCAACTGGAGGAGCTGTTGTACAAACCGACCAACTCGCTCGTGATGCAGAGCAAGCACGCTCGAATGGGCGTTGAAACCACCAACGGGGACGGCTTCGGCGTGGGCTGGTACGGATCCGCGCCGTATCCCGGGTTGTTCCACAGCACGGAGCCCGCGTGGAATGACCGCAACCTCCGCGAGTTGTCGGCCCAGGCGTCGGCCGGCCGGGTCTTCGCGCACATTCGGRCCTCGACCGGATCGGCGGTCCAACAGACCAACTGCCATCCATTCCGCCACGGCAGCTGGCTGTGGATGCACAACGGACTCATCCGGGAGTTCCCGACGGTGAAGCGCGACTTGGCCATGGCCGTTGAGCCATCGCTCTTTCCGCTGATCGAGGGAGCCACGGACTCAGAGCTCTTCTTCTTCCTCGCCCTGACCTTCGGGCTGGAGCAGGACCCGAGGGCGGCCGTAGCTGCCGCGGTTGGACTGATTGAAGACGTCGGCCGGCGCCACGGGATCGAGCAGCCAATCCAGATGACAGTGGCCACGACCGACGGCGACACCACCTGGGCGTTCCGCTACTCGAGTGAACGGCAGTCCCGGTCGCTGTTCCACAGCACCGACGTCGCGACCCTTCGCGTCCAGTACCCGGAGAACCCGTTGCTTCATGACCTGGCGGACAACGCGCGCCTGGTCGTCTCCGAACCGCTGGGGGATCTCCGCGGGGCGTGGCGGGAAGTACCCGAGGCCACCTGCGTGGTGGTGCACGGCGCCGGCGAGGACCTGTTCCCGTTCACGCCGACCGCCCCCTAGTGCCGGCGGCGGTGCCCCCCTCAGCGTCTGCGACGGGTGCCGCTGCCGTGCAGCACCGGCTGGTGCGGCGCTAACCGGTGGTCCGGTCCCGCCGCCGGCCCTTCACGCGCCGGTTCCTCCGGCGTCGGGCGCCCGGGGGATGGGAGTCGTGGGATACGTGTCATCGGGAGGGCCGCCCGCCGTGACCGGCTCACCGGTTGGCTCGGTGCCGGACTCGACACTGGACTCACCGCCGGGCTCGATGCCCGGCTCGCCTCCGGGTTCGGCGCCCGGCACGCCGGCTACGGCCGGCCGGCACAGCAGTTCGACCACGAGAATGACCAGCACGGCCAGGACGGCCGTCCAGATGGCGACGGCCGCCGTCGGGTCCTGCCAGAAGATCAGCACCAGCACAGCGATGCCGACGACGGTGGCTTCGATGATCCGCCGGTAGCGGGCCAACCAGAGCTGCCATGGCTTGGCCTGGCCGCCGCCGATCTTGCCGGTGATGTAGTCGCCCGCAGTCGCCAGGCCGTGCCGGACATACTCCGCGGGACGCGAGTGGCCCCCCAGAAATGCTGCCAGGGCGATCAGCAGTCCGACGACGAAGACAAGGCGCAGGCTGGTGCGCAGCGGTACCAAGAGCGCCTCGACCAGGCTTTCTGCCGCCGCTGGGGAGACAGCACTCGTCGGAATCGAGTTCAGGACGTAGCTTCGCCCGATCACAAGGGACAGCGCCAGCACCGCCATCGACACCGCCACGGCCAACCCCACGCCGCTCGTCGTGCTCCGTCTCCGGCCCCGGGGGGCAACGGCAATGGCGCCCACGGCGCTGAGCACCGTCAGCCACGCCAGTATTGGGCCGAGCCGGTCCAGGGTCCGGATGGTTTCCGTGGCACGGACCAGTTCAGGCGACTGGAACAGGGCGATCTGCGCGTCAACTTCCGGGATCCTCGAGGCGATATCCACCCCTTGCTGGACAAGGAGAGTCTTGACCCGGGCGATGATCTCTTTCGTGGAAATCGACACCGTGCCGTTCTCATCAATACTGACCGTGCCTCCCGTACTTCCCGTGGCAAGGTTGACCAGCCCCTGGTGCGCGACCCGGTTCACCTGGATCCAAAGGTCCTGGAACTGCGGTGTCGCAACGAATCTGGCAACGGCGGTATGGATGAGCGTTTTGGTCTGCTCCGCAAGCATCGGGGCCAGCCCGGTGAGCACGGCCGCCACGCGGGGCGCCGTTTTAGCGAGCTCGTTCAGGGCATCGCGCGTGATGGTCTGGAAATCCACGGCGTCGGTGATCTGTTGGGTGACCTTGTCGGCGATTTCGGCCTGGATCGCAGGGTCCGAGGCCAACGGTGCGACGGTGGCGACGTAGCGATCGGTGTCGATGACTTCGCTGCGCAGGTAAAGGGCCGGAACTGTCGCGAAGGCCAACAGGCCAGTGATAACCACCAGCACGATTGCCACAATGCGCCGGGCCAGCCCCGTATGCCGCACGGCCGGCCTGGGCGGGGCCTTGCGGGCAGTGTCCCGTTCCTGCTGGAGACGGGCAACTTCTGCCCGTAACCGCAGAATTTCTTCCTGTTCCGGGCTAGCGGGGCCAGCGGGCTGATCGTTCAGCGACATGAGGGGATCCGCCTTAGCTTGTGTTCCGCGGCTGGGCATTTCACGGCTATTTTCATTGTTCACTCGGCGTGCCGGTCCAGCCCCACCCACACAGGGTGATCTGTCACGCCGGGGAAGGGCCGGCCACGGCCGTCCCTACGGGCTGGAGGCCGCGCGTCGGACGTGCAGAGTGGCGCACCGAATCCCGGCGCTGCCCGCGAAATTTCAGCCGGCCGGCCCGCTGTCATCCGTTTTGGGTGATGACGGCGGCGGATTCAGGATTCGCCGCCCAGACGCCGCCCGGCCGCGAAGAACGCGACTTTTGCGATCAATAGGAGTGCACCTAAATCGGCAATCATTTGGACGGACACGACACCCCTCGCCAGCTGGCTTACCGGCGTAATATCCCCGAACCCGACGGTGGCAAACGTGGAAGTGGTG
The DNA here is from genome assembly GCF_056406555.1 of Arthrobacter sp. P1_B4. Classification (NCBI taxonomy): domain Bacteria; kingdom Bacillati; phylum Actinomycetota; class Actinomycetes; order Micrococcales; family Micrococcaceae; genus Arthrobacter; species Arthrobacter sp. P1_B4. Next base: position 67 of record NZ_JBFTZW010000102.1, on the reverse strand, counting down.
AAGTAAAGGGCATCGGTTCGGCTCAGGGGCTCGCTAAACGCCGCCGCAGATGTGATCGACATTGATG